>JAQGHJ010000601.1 GCA_028288905.1 Phycisphaerales bacterium
GATGGCGGCGGCTGCCGGGTTCGCGGGGGCGGCCGCCGCGGCGGCGTTCGGTCCGATCGCCCGATTTCCGGGCGGGGGCGGGGATGCCGAGCGGGTCGTTTACGCCCGGGTGCCGGAGTCGCCGACGGCCACCGGGACCGGCCCGACGTCGGACGTCGCGCGAGCTGTTGCCCGCCAACCGATCCCGCCGACGGTCGAGCCCCGCGGGGCGGAGTCAACGGGGTCTGTGCTCGCCAGCTTAGCTAGCGACGAGCGCGGCCGGACGCCCGGCAACTTGCTGGCGTTACGGACGGTCGTGCTGGCCGGCGGCGTCGAGGCCCTGCCGGCTACCCCGTTCGGCATGGCCGGCCCGCCGGTGCGGGCGGGGGACCGGTTTCCGTGACGCGCGGCACCGACGGCGACTGCATCGCGGGCGGCGGGCCGCATTCCCGGGCGGGCGTGAGGTCCGCCTTCGACCCCCCGGGTGCGGGCGCGACACGGTCCGCGGAATGTTCACGTCGGTCTTCTGTCGTGACCTCCGACTCGCCCCGTGAACCGCGAATCCGGTTCATTTATCCGACACATCGCCCGCCTCTGTCAGTGCGTCAGAGTAGCCCCACCCTCCCGGGTGGGGCTACTCGGGAATCGTTCAGTTTAGCGCGACACCGCCGTCGCACCATCCCCTCGTACAGCCTCGACTTTTTCGCTCGTCACACCGGCGAGCGGGAGCCACAACTCTCCATGCGACACCACACTATCGTTCGGCGTTCAATGTTCATTTCGACGGCTATCGCCGCCGCTGCTGGCAGTTTACCGGCGGCCGCCGAACCGCCCGGGCCGGCGACGTCGGCTCAACCGGCCTCGGGGCCGGCGACGGCCCGGGCCGCCCGCGCGTCCGTGCCCCTTGCCTACGCGATGGCCGTCCGCCCGGCCGCCCCGGCCCGGCCGGCGTTGCGGTACCGGTTGCTGCCGCCGCCGGCCGACCTGACGCCCGGGAACGCGGCCCCGCTCTACCTGACGGCCGCCGGGCTTTACCCGCAGGCCGACGACGCCTTCGTCAACAAGGTGTTGACCGACGACGAGGTTCGGCGGTTCGGGCTGCCGGACAACAAGGCGGAGAACCACACCTGGAGCAGCCTGTTCCTGGAGGTGCCGTTGGCAGCGCTGGCGACCGACCCGCCGGAGCTCAAGCAGTACCTGGCCGACACGGAGAGCGCGTACCGGCTGCTGGACATCGCCTCCCGCCGCGAGACGTGCGCGTGGGACCTGCCGCTGCGGGAGCAGGGGTTCGACGCCCTGCTCCCGCACCTGAACGGGATGCGGCGGCTGGCGACGGCCGCCTGCGTCCGGGCCCGGCGGGCGATGGCCGCTGGGGACGTCGACGCGGCCGTCCGGGCGCTGCGGGTCGACTTCGCGATGGCCAAGGCGCTGGACCAGCAGGCCGTCCTGGTGCAGGAGCTGGTCGGGGTGGGCATCGCGGCGCTGGGGCTGGCCCGCGTCCGGGAGTTGGCCGGCCTGCCGGACGCCCCGAACCTGTACTGGCCGCTGGCCGACCTGCCGGCCCCGCTCCTGGACGTCCGCCGGGCGCTGGAGACGGAGCGGGCGCTGCTGGCGCACACGTTCCCCGAGATGAAGAAGGTGCGGGACGGGACGTTCGGCGAGGCCGACTGGGCGGCGCTGACGGAGCGGGTGGGCAAGCTCACCCGGACGGTGCGGTCGTTCTGGGAGAACCGCCCGACGATCCCCCCGCCCGGGGCGCTGGCCGAGCGGCTGGGGGCGGTGGCGGCGTCCGCCTACCTGCTGCCGCAGGCCCGGCAGTACCTGGCAAGTCGCGGGCTGACGCCGGCCGAGCTGGACGCGCTGCCGCCGGCCGTCGTGCTCGGGCGGTTCGTGTTCGGGTCGTACGACGAGGCGTACGACGAGGTGGTGAAGTGGACGGCCGTCCCGTACGCGGCCGCCCGCGGGCGGGCGGCCGAGGCCCGGGCGGTCCAGCGGAGGCTGGCGGCCGGGGCGTCGGCGAACCCGCTGTTCTCGATCATCCCGTCCGTCGAGCGGGCCGTGATCACGTCGAACCAACTGGCCCGGCAGGTCGCGGCGCAGCAGACGGTCGAGGCGCTGCGGGCCCACGCCGCCGGGCACGGCGGAATTCTGCCGGCGTCGCTGGACGCGCTGGCCGACTCGGACACGCCGGTCCCGCCCGACCCGTTCACGGGCCGGCCGTTCGTGTACCGGCCGGGGGACGGCGGCCGGTCCGCCGTCCTGGAGTCGCTCGTGCCCGAGCGGCCGACGGACGGGCTGGTGGTGACGGTAAACGTCCGGTGACGGTCGGGCGGTGACCCGGCCCCCCGCTTAACACGGGGATTCCGGCGGGCGGCCGGGCGGGTTCCCGCCGCGCGTCGGCGCCCCTACAATCCCGCCGCCCGCACCCCCGAACCCGAAAGGACCGGTCCCGCCCATGTCCCTGCAATCCCTCGTCGCCTCCGGCACGAAGCTCTGGCTCGACTCGATCGACCCCGACCTGATCAAGACGAACCGCGCCTGGGGGGCGACCGGGGCGACGTCCAACCCGATCATCATCTCCGACCTGATCAAGACCGGGCGGTTCGACGACCTGATCTCGAAGCTGGCCGGCGAGGGCAAGAGCGACGAGGACCTGGCCTGGGCGTTGACCGACAAGCTGGTGAACGACGCCCAGCAGGTGTTCCGGCCGGTGTGGGAGGAGACGAAGGGGAACAACGGGTACGTCAGCTTCGAGGTCGACCCGCTGCTGGAGGACATCAAGGCCCCGATCCCGCACGCGGACAAGGTCAAGCGGTACGTCGCCCTCGGGACGCAGTGGGGCAAGGGGCACGACAACCGGATGATCAAGGTGCCGGCGACGGCGGCCGGGCTCGACGCGCTGGAGGACCTGGCCGCGGCCGGGCTGACGCTGAACGTGACGCTGATCTTCTCCGAGCGGCAGTACAAGCTCGCCCGGGACAACGTCTGGCGGGGCGCCCAGCGGCGGCCGGGCGGGCTGGCGACGTTCAAGAGCGTCTACAGCATCTTCGTCAGCCGGGTGGACGTGTACACGGAGAAGCACGTGCCGGACCTGAGCCCGGCCGCCCAGGGGATGGTCGGGATCGCGAACGTCAAGCGGCTGTGGAAGGAGAACCACGAGTTCTGGGCGGACAAGAAGTTGCCGCTGCAGCAGGAGATCATCTTCGCCAGCACCGGGACGAAGAAGCCGACCGACCCGCCGGACAAATACGTCGCCGCCCTGGCCGGGAGCGACATCCAGACGAACCCGCCGGCGACGAACGACGCGGTGCAGAAGCTGAACAAGACGTACACCCGGCAGGTCGACCAGCTGCCGCCCCAGGCGGTGTTGGACGAGATCGACGCGAAGGTCGACCAGAAGAAGCTCGAGGACACGCTGATGGCCGAGGGGACGAGCAAGTTCGCCCAGCCGCAGCGCGACCTGCTGAAGCTGATCAAGGAGAAGCGGGCGGCCGTGGCGTGAGCCGAGGGGCGTCCGCTTCCCGGTCGTCGCAACAACCCGCCCCAAATGTGCCCGCGGTGGCCCGCGCACCGCGGGGGCAAGCGTAGTCCCCTCATGTCATGGCCCGCCCGGGCCCGCGCCGAACGGGCAGGCTGGGGCCCCCGCCCGCACGGATCGTGGGTCGATTGTTCTTGCCTGACCCCGGTCAATCGGATTATTATGCGGGTTACGTCGGTCGCGGTGTGCCTACGGCCGACGTCTACCCACGGCTCGGATAACGAACCCGATCGGTTGGTGTCGGAACGACGACGGGCTCGGGTGCCCGCCTCCCCCGAGGGCTCGGAATAATCCGAAGTCATCGAGGGACAATCGCCCGGCGACCCGGTGCGGCTCGGTCGCGTGGCGGCGCGGCCACCGTCCGGGAGGTGCCGCGTAGCGCGGCCGGCCCGGCGGGCGTCTTTAGACGGGTGCCTGTCGGCCCGGGGTCGCCGTGCCGCGACCCTTGCGGCCGGGGTAGCGTGGAGGCTTCGGCGGTGGGCCTTGGCGGACCGGCCCGGACCCGAAGTTGCCCGACGTCTGTGATGGCCGTCCGTCTCGTGCCTGCTGCGGTCTGACGCGCGTGCCCGCCCTGAAGGCCCGCGCCCCGTGCCTCCCGATCACCCGTACGAACCTGTTCAACCCGTGCGAACCCGCGACCGGGCCGCGGCCTGCCGCCCCGCCCGTCGTCGCACCCCTCTCCCGGCCGGCCGTCCGCGGCCCCGGGAGAGGCGCCTGGCCAAGGAGTTTTCGAGTGGGAACCAACCAATACCGCGGGTCGGCTTCGATGGCGTTCGGTTCGAAGGCCCCCGCGCGGGCGGCGCGGGGCGGCCGGCGGCCGGCGGGTGACGCGGACCGTCGGCTGTCGGCGGCCGCGGCCACGGTGTGCGAGCGGCTCGAGGCGCGACAGCTGATGGCGGCCACCCCGCCGGTCGCCGTCGTCACCGACCCGACCACCGCGCTCCGCACCCTGACCGTCACCGCCACGAAGAAGAGCGACACGATCGACCTCGCCCGGTCCGGCGACGGCCTCGTCGTCACCCTCAACGGCACTGCCACCACGACGGCGTACGCCGACTTCGACGCAGTCGTGGTGTACGCCGGCAGCGGGAACGACGTGGTCAGCGTCAGCGACAACCTGGCGGTCGAGGGGGAAGATTTCGTCCCCGTCGGGCCGGTCACGGTCCGCGGCGGGTCGGGCAACGACAAGATCACCGGTGGGGCCGGCGACGACTTCCTGTACGGCGACGGCGGTAGTGATCTGCTGGTCGGTGCCGCGGGCGGCGACACGCTGGACGGCGGGTCCGGCAACGACCGGCTCAGCGGCGGCGTGGGCAAGGACAAGCTCGTCGGCGGGTCCGGCAAGAACGTGTTTAACGCCGGCGGCGACGCTGGCGACACGGACGATAGCGGCCTCAGCAAGAAAAACTTGCTGAGCACGACCGCCTCCCGCCCCACCCTCGCCGACGCCGCCAACCCGCTGGCCGTGTTCGGGACGCAGACCGGGTTGACGCCGACGCAGATCCGGACGCAGTACGCGTTCGGGAACCTGGCCGACTCGTCGTACACGAACCGCGGGGCCGGTCAGGGAATTGCGGTCGTGATCCCGTACAATGTGTCCGGGGTGCGGACGTCGGTGAACACGTTCTCGACGCAGTTCGGACTGCCGCAGGTCGACGCGAACTCGCTGCCGATCATCTTCGCCGGCGGGACGACCCCGCCGGAGGACCCGGACCCGAACAACGGGTGGGAGGCCGAGGCCTGCCTGCAGTTGGAGTGGGCCCACGCGATCGCCCCCGAGGCGACACTGTACCTCGTGCTGGCCGACTCCGACCTGTTCACCGACCTGTTCAAGGCCGTCGACACGGCGGTCGACACGCTGGCCAGCCGCAACGGCGGCGGCGTGTGCCTGATGAGCTTCGGCAGCCAGACCGGCGAGCTGAACGGCCCGCTGCAGACGTACCTCGACCAGTCGTTCACCCGCCGGGCCGCCCAGAGCGTCACGTTCGTGTCGGGGGCCGGCGACGTGGCCGGGACCACGAGCTACCCGTCGACCAGCCCGTACGTGGTCAGCGTCGGCGGCACGTCGCTGGTCCGCGACACGGCCGGCAACCTGACCGGGCAGGAGACCGCCTGGAGCCTCGGCGGCGGCGGGTACTCGACGATCTACCCAGCCCCGGCGTACCAGGAGGACGTGACGGTCAACGGGGTCGTCATCCGGGACGTCAACTACAACTTCGGGGAGAGCAACACCGTAGTTAAGACCCCGATCGTCAACAACAACCGCGGCACTCCGGACATCGCGTTCAACGCCGACCCGAACTCCGGCATTGCCCTGTACGTCGCGGCCGGGTTCGGCGACGTCGACGGGGACGGGACGCTCGACAGCGGGTGGCTGCCCGGCGGGGCCGGCGGCACGTCGGCCGGGTCCCCGGAGATCGCCGGGCTGATCGCCTTGGCGAACCAACAGCGGCGGGCGGCCGGCCGGTCGTTTATCGGGATCAATTTCAACGACGCGTTCTACGACATCGAGAAGGCCGCGATCGATCCGAACGTGGTCGTGAACCCCGCCGGCGGCAACCAGCCGCAGAGCTACACCCGCGACATCGTTACGGGTGCCAGCGGGACCAACCAAGCGTTCGTCGGGTACGACCTGGTGACCGGTTGGGGGTCGCCGCTGGCCCAGGCCCTGATCGACCGGCTCGCGACGGCCGCCGTCAAGCCGATCGCTCTCGGCGGGCTCCGGTGGGAGGCGACGTACCGGGACGCGATCGTCCGCACGGGCCCGCTGTCCAGCCCGGGCGGCGGGTTCATGGTCGGGGACGGGGCGATTTCCGGCAACAACGTGTTGCAACTCGTCCTAACGCCCAGGCCGAACGATGTCCCGCCGTACCCGGCTAACTTCTTTAACCAGAACGCGATCGGGGGCAACGGCAGCACGAACCCGAACGAGTTCGTGCTACCGCCCGGCAACATCGTGGTGAGCAACCTCGTCGTGGACACCCCGCTGGTTCGGACGACGGAGAATTCGTTCGTCGGGTACGGGCAGGTCGACGTGACGATCCTGCAGGTTCCGCTGGCGATACCGCGGCCGGTCACGAGCGGCAGCGGGGCCGCCGACGACCCGCTCCCGCCCCCGCCGGTCCCGGTCCTTCCGACCCCGGTGCCGGGCACGTACGACAACCGCACCAACTTCGACGTGCAGGAGCCGGTCACCGTGCCGACGGCGAAGGTCTGGACGTTCCGCCTCCGATTCACCGGCAAGATCACCCGCGACGCCAAGGGCCGCGAGCACGTGAAGGGCTTCTTCACGAACGGCAGCGAGGACGGCAGTTGGAACCCGAAGGAAGGGTACGACCCGGTGTTCGAGGGCACGTTCCAGGGTTGAACATGCGGTGCCGCGGCCGCCCGCCCGGGCCGCGGGCCCGTACGAACTTCGACGCAACGCCCGCGGGGCGGCCACGCGATTGGCCGCCCCGCGGGCGTTCGTGCCTTTTCCGCCGCCCGATCGTTGCCCCCGCCCGTCGCCCCGGCCGGGACGAGGC
>JAQGHJ010000623.1 GCA_028288905.1 Phycisphaerales bacterium
CCGCACTCCGGGCACGCCCCGCTCGCGTTCCCGGTCAGGTCGTACCCGCACGCGAGGCAGCGGCCGGAAGCCCGCCACCGACGCTGCCGCACGCGGTCGCCCTCACGTCAGCCGGCGGCCCCGCGAGCCCCGAGGCTGGCCGGACGCGGCGGAAGGTCACGCGCCCCCGCCCCCGCCGCCGGGCTGCTGCTCCATGATCTCAATGATGCGGTCGAGCTTGGCCTCGACCGCCGCGTTGTGACGCTTGTACTCCTCCGAGTCCGACTGCGCCTTACTCATGAACGACTCGGCGCGGGCCTGGCGCGACCGTGACGACAGGATGATCCAGACGTAGAAGGCACCGAGCAGGCCGAGGATCAGCCACAGCGAGTTGCGTTGGAGGAAGTCGTTCATAGTCGCATGCCCAGGCCGTCGCCTCACGCCGTCCGCCTCGTCTCCACCCCGCACTCGGGGCAACGGTCCGGTGAACCCCGGAGGTCGTACCCGCACCTGGCGCACAGGCCCCGCCTCCTCCGAGACCTCGATCGAAACGCGTATCGCCACACTCTGCTGCCGGCCCACGCCAGCGGGAGCAACCAGAAGGTGGTTACCCCCTTCTGCACTATCTGAGGGGAAAGGACGAACTGGCTTCTGGCCGATAGTGCATCCGCCGTCCTCGCTACGGCCGCGTTGTAGTGCAGCGTGGCGACGAACTGCGGGTTGTACGCGCCACGGGAGATAGACGTCGCCGACGGAATGTTGGGGCGGGTTTCGGCAGACGCCGGTGGTTTAAGGGCTTTGCCCGCGTCGAGCAAAGCCTGTTCTGCCGCAGTAAATTCGGCTATCGCCGTCGCAACGGTTCTTTTGTCGACGTAGTCGAAGCGTCCGTACCAACGCCTCTCGCTGACGCCGAACTGGCGGAACATGCGGATGGGATCGATCTGCTTTATCGGGGAATAGCCGTACTTGTAGCCCGGCGTAAATCGTGGCTTGGCTTCGGGAGGCAGCGGGTCGGTCCGGCGGAATGCCACGCTGCCCAAATAGAATCTGACGTCGTAGGTCGTCCCGTCAATGCGTACGGCCTCGGCCGTCAGGTCGTACCAATAGCTGACAGCGAAGAACACCGTGGCCGTCGTGGCGGCGAATGCCGCGATGACGAACAGGAGCCACCCCGCACGGTTCCCAAGCCTTCTCATTCGCCGGGCAGCTTACGGTCCCGGGCGGGTGCTGGGCACACTGCGGCTGTGGACGACCTGCGACCGTGACCGCTCGACCTGGGCGAGCAGGGACCGGGCGACGGGGTCGGCGGGGGTGGGACCGGTCACGCAGCATCACGCGTCCGCAGCTGCCCGCCGCCCCTCACCCCCGCCTCCCGAACACCCGGTGGGTCACCACCGACACGGCCACGTCGACCGCGGCGGAGGCCAGCTGGTAGGCCAGCCAAAGGAGGGTAAGCAGCGTTCTCACGCCGTCCTCGCGGCCATCGCCCGCCGGACCCCGGCCGCGGCCTGCTCGATCGTCCGCTGGTCCGGGGACACGAGCGTGCTCACCTCCCGGGCTTTCGTCGTCAGCACCAGCGCGAACCGCACGCGGCGGCTGAGCCAGAACGCCCCGGCGACGCCCCCGACCACCATGACGGCCGCAAGGGCGATCAGGGCCGCCCGGCCGGACCGCCCGTCGGCCGGGAAGAAGTTGATCGCGGCCGCGCCCAGGGCGAACCCGAGCATGGTCAGGGCCCCGAACCCGGACAAATCCCGCTTCACCCGTTTGATGGAGACCGAGCTCACGTTCCGCATGGCGTACGTCGTCCTGCCCCACGCGATGTGCGAGGGGGTGACCAGGAACCCGGCGTGGTTGTAGACGGTCGATCCGGGCGCGGTGGCTGTACTCATGGTGGAGCCTCGGGCTACAGGTTGTCGCTCTTCTTCGCGTTGCACCGCCGGCACAGCAGCTGCACGTTTGCCTCGGTACTGCTGCCCCCGCGGGCGTGCGGGATGATGTGGTCGTACTCCAGGTACTCGGTCGCCCCGCACTCGGCACACTTGCCCCCATACGCCTGCCAGACGCGCTGCCGCACGTCGCGCGGGACGTGCCTCGACGGGTTGCCGACCGCCCGGTCGACGATCGTTTGGTTCGCGCGACCGATCGCCACCCGGTAGATGACCGGGGCCCACTCCGTCCGGCCGCTCTCGAAGTAGTAGCAGCCCGTCCCCTTGGCCCCCGCCTGGACGTCCGCGAAGTTGCTGCCGACGTTGATCCCGAGCACCCGCCGGTGGTTCAGGTCCAGCGCCATCGTCGGGGCGGTGAAGATCAGGCGGCTGTCGGTGATCGCGACGGTGCCGCGGTGTTCCTCGACGTGATCGCCCGCCGCGCGGCGGCGGGTCACCGCGTACGTGCCGTACCCCGCGTGGTGGACGATCTCCCCGGGGCGGAGCTGGAGGAACGTTCCCGGGACTCGGACGGACGGCAGTCGCCCCGCCTCGATCTGGGCCAGCGCGTTCACGTCGTCCGCCACGTTGTCGACGTACTCCCGCGCGGTCGCGGGCAGCCCGAAGGTGGCGATCAGCCAGTAAAGGCCCCTCCGCTCGGCTTCGGTCACCTGCCCGTCGGCCTTCGCCTGGGCCAGCGACTGCTCCACGACCGTGCGGGCCTGCGGCTGGATCGCGGCCCGTAGCTCCGCCTCGGTCAGGCCCAGCGCCGCCGTCGACGCCACGAGCCCGCGCCAGTCCGATTCGCTGAACGACCCCTTCAGGAGCGACTGCTCGAACATGTGCTGCAGGAAGCCGCCGCTGTCCCCGGCGAACACGGCCAGCATCATCCCGCGGGTGGTCTCGCCGAACCCGGCGGCGACCGTCGCCAGCGCGTCGCGCTCGTCGGCCGTGACGACCCCGTCCGCGGCCGCATCCGCGACCGCCCGCTTGAACACGCCGGCGCACGCCTCCCACTCGATCTTACGCCTGCCGCCCGCGTCCAGCCTCAGCAGGTCGCCGATGATGTCCAGCGACTTTCGCTCCGTCGCGTCGAGCGAGCCGTTCGCCCACGCGCGCCCGAGGGCGTTCTGGTAAACCCGCTCGGCCACCACCCGGATGTCCTGCAGCTCGACGCCGATGATCCGGCACGTCAGGTCATAGTCGAACGCCCGCCGCTCGGCCTTGATGTGCTGCCACACCTGCTCCGCCTGCTCGGTCACCCGGCGGTCCCGGTGCGGGTCGAACACGACCTTCGTCGCGGTCCGGAGCCACTTCATCACGTCCGCCATAATCGTCCCCTTCGTTGCCCGACACGCCTTCGCATGGTTGCGAGCTGCAGGCTCCACGCCGTCGGGGGCGGCTCGCCGGGCCGGATCAGGGTTCTCACGGCTCTTCGTCACCCCCGGCGGAGCTCGATGAGCCGCAGCTGCACCCGCTCCAACCGCCCAGAGGTCCTCGTCGGCCGGGCCCACGGCCAGCGGCCGCCCGACCTCGCCCCCGGCGTACCACCGGTCGACCGCCTCGTCCTGAGCCCGGCAGGCCGTGGCCATCCGGCCCGCGATCTCCGCCTCCTGACGAAGGAGCGCCCGGAGCTCGACGTCCCGGGCCGACGCCCGGTGCCGGGCAGCGACGGCGAGCACGCCGACGGCCAGGACGGAGACGGCCGCCCACCCGAACATCCGCTCGCCCCTGCGCATCGCGTCCCCCTTCTTCGACCCGACCCGTTCACCCCGGCCGTCGCCGCCGCTTCCGCACCCAGGCCGGCACGCCCTCCACCACCAGGGCGACGCGCAGCTCGGCCGCCGTCCAACAGCACATGCCGCCCGAGCGAGAGGCGCGTGACGATCGTCCTCACTCGGCCCCCGCCACGCCTTCGTCGACCGCCGCCGCCGGCTGCTCCTCGACCTGCGGGGCGGCCGTGACCGACGTCGTCACCTTCCGCTCCCGCGGCTTCGGCTCGGCCTTGTTCACCCGCTTCGCCGCCTCCTCGGCCATCGGCCCCTCGAGCGTGTCCCGCTTGATCACCTCGGCCGCCAACACCTGCAGGATCTCGTCGTCGCTCACGAGCACGTCGACCATTCGCCGCAGCTCCCGGCGGATCGTCGCGACCACGCTGTCGTTGTGCATGAGCAGGGCCGCCAGCAGGTACCGGCTCGCCGCGTCCTGCCGGTCGCGGAGCTCGGCGTGGGCCCCCTTCACGAACCCCTCCTTCGTGAGCAGGTACAGCCGCTCGAGGTCCGCCTCGGCCTTCAGGTTCACGCTGGTGATGTCGATCTCGACGACCAGCCGCTTGTCGATCGGCTTGGCGAAGATGACGTGGTAGATCCGCCAGACGCAGGCGTTGGTCAGGATGACCCACTCGACGCCCTGGTTGCTCGCGTAGTCGACCGCCTGCTTCACGTGCCGGTCGTCGAGGGCGGAGCCGGCGGACTTCACCTCGACCAGCTGGACGAGCTTCTCGTCGATCTTGACGGCCAGGTCGCAGTACGTGCCGCGGATCGCGTGCTCGCTCGTCAGCTCGGCGTACTTGTCGTACCCGAACGCCTCGGCCAGCAGGTCCTTCACGAGCGTGACCGTGTCGGCCTCGCTCACGTCCTTCGCCCGCTGCTGCTGGACGATCGGGATCAGCCGCTTCAGCGCCGTCACCAGCCGGTCCCGCACCTTGTTCGTGATCGCCATGTAGAGACGTGCC
Organism: Phycisphaerales bacterium; assembly: GCA_028288905.1. Classification (GTDB taxonomy): domain Bacteria; phylum Planctomycetota; class Phycisphaerae; order Tepidisphaerales; family Tepidisphaeraceae; genus Humisphaera. Next base: position 4,642 of record JAQGHJ010000623.1, read on the forward strand.
CCTTCCCGTTCGCGATTGGTTCACTTCGCCCGCAGTCAATGACAGCCCGCTCACCCCGGCCGGGTCGCCGCCGGCGCCGGGGACATCGGCCCGCCCTGCCGGAACGCGAACCGCGCCCCCCCAGGACAGCAGCACGGCGAGGGCGGTGGTCAGCAGCCCCCGGACCAGGTACCCGGACGGCGCTCTCGCTCACGCATCCCTGTACCCCATTACCGCCGGTCGGCGATCGCCCGGTTCACGGCGTCCACGATCCCGGCCACCCGGCGGGCGTCCCCCGACGCGGCCACCATCACCTCCCCGGACGCCAGCGTCACGCGGGCGGCGTACGCCGGCGCGGCCGCCGCGTACGCCCGGGCCGCCAGGCCGAGCGACAGCACGCCGCCCAAGACCACCGC
>JAQGHJ010000633.1 GCA_028288905.1 Phycisphaerales bacterium
GGGAGGCGAAGAAGCCGACGACGTACGACGTCGTGATCTTCGACAACTACAAGCCGACGTTCCTGCCGGACGCCGGGAACTTCGTCTGGTTCAACGCCGTCCCGGACAACATCAAGACGAAGGTCGCGACCGACGCCCCGCCCGGTGCGAAGCTGCCGGGCAACCCGGTCGTGCTCGAGGACGTCGGGGTGCTCGACTGGAAGCGGGAGCACCCGATCATGCAGGGGCTGGGGTTGGGCAAGCTGTGGGCGGCCAAGGCGCTGAAGCTCGTCGTCCCGCTCGACCGGGAGGTGCTGCTGGACGGGCTCAAGGGCCCGCTGATCGTGCTCGACCGGGGCGGCAAGAGCACCCACTTGATCGTCGGGTTCGACATCATGGACACGCGGTGGGTGTTCTCGCCGAGCTTCCCGGTCTTCATGCTCCAGGCGATGCAGTACCTGGCCGTCGGGCAGTCGATGGACGTGCGGCAGGCGCTCCGCCCGGGCGAGGTGGTGCGGGTGCCGCGGTCGGTGCTCCAGCAGGTCGACCCCAACCTGAAGAAGGTGACGCTGGTCGGCCCCGGCGGCCGGCAGGACGCGGCCGTGCCGCCGGACGGCGAGTTCGTCCTGCCGAAGCTGGAGCGGGTCGGGCTGTACACGACCGACCCGCCGCTGCCCGGGTACGAGCAGCTGGCGGTGAACGTGCTCGACGCGAACGAAAGCAACCTCCTGCCGGCCGACAAGATCCCGGCCGCCGCCCCGGCCGCCCCCGGCACCGACGCCGAGGTGACCGGCAAGCGGCGATTGGAACTCTGGTGGTGGCTCGCCCTGATCGCCCTCGGCGTGCTGACGGTCGAGTGGTGGGTGTACACGCGACGGGTGCATCTGTGACGTGCGGGGGCGGCGCCTACTAGCTGCGGTCTGGATGACAGGAGGCGGCCCGCTGCCAAGAACAGCCGTTTCGGCTCGCCGGCGCACGCACGCGAGCGGAATTTAGCCGGCGTGGCCGGACCTCTTGTGAACGGTTGGCCACCGAGGCGCGCTCCCCACTCGCAACGATCGCACCGCAGTGCGCGACATGGCGCGACCGACCATCCTCCGCGTCCTCCTTCTGATCCCCGCCGCCTGGGCGGCGTGGCTCCTGTTCGAGGCCGCCCACGAGGCCGGGCACGTCTTGCACGCCGCCGCCTCCGGCGGCCGGGTCGTCCGCGTCGAGCTCCCGCTCCTGGGTTTCTCCCGCACCGACGTGTCGCCGAACCCGTGCCCGGCAATTGTCGCCTGGGGCGGTCCGGCCTGGGGCTCGGTGCTGCCCGTCGTCGCATGGGCGGCCGTGCCGTCCCGGTGGCCGGCAGCGCGGCGGGCGGCCCGGGCGTTCGCCGGCTTCTGCTTGGTCGCGAATGGGTCGTACCTCGCCGCCGGGTGCGCCGGCCATGTCGGCGATGCGGGCGACCTGCTGAGGCACGGCACGCCCGCATGGCTTGTCGTGGCGGCTGGGTCGGCAGCGGCCGCGGCGGGGCTGTGGGTATGGCACGGGCTCGGCGGCAGGCCGGCAGGCCGGCAGGCCGCGCGGGAATAGCCGGCGTCTGATCATGACACGCGACAAACCGGGCCCGACAATTGCTGCCCCGGGGTTTCCGGTACCGGGCCCTGCGCCTATTCTCTTGCGGGGAGGGCCGGGCGGCGTCGTCGCCCTGGCCGGCGCCACGCGAACCACCGGAGGAACCTCTTGAACCGTCGCGACCACCTGAAGCTGATGCTGTCCGCCGCCGCCGCGGCGACGCTCGCCCCGTTCGCCGTCGGCCCGGCCGGGCAAGCCCTAGGGCAGACGAAGCCCCCAGAGAAGCCGGCGGACAAGCCGGCCGCGGCCGCCGGGCCGTACACGCTCCCGCCGCTCGGGTACGGGTACGACGCGCTGGAGCCGCACGTCGACGCCGAGACGATGAAGCTCCACCACGACAAGCACCACGCGACGTACGTGGCGAACGCCAACGCCGCCGCCGCCAAGCACCCGGAGCTCGGGCAGAAGCCGATCGAAACGATCCTGGCGGACCTGGCGTCGGTGCCGGAGGACGTGCGGACGGCCGTCCGGAACAACCTCGGCGGGCACTGGAACCACTCGCTGTTCTGGGACCTGATGACGCCCGGCGGGGCGAAGGAGCCGACCGGCAAACTCAAGGCCGCCATCGCCGAAGCGTTCGGCGACGCCGGGGCGCTCAAGGAGAAGGTGAACGCCGCGGCCGCGACGAGGTTCGGGTCCGGGTGGGCGTGGCTGGCGGTCGACAAGGCCGGCAAGCTCGCGGTCGTCAGCACGCCGAACCAGGACACCCCGCTGGCCGACGGCCACCGCGGGGCGGTGCTCGGCGTCGACGTGTGGGAGCACGCGTACTATCTGAAATATCAGAACCGCCGGGCCGACTACCTCAAGGCGTGGTGGAACGTGGTGAACTGGGACAAGGCGGCGGCGAACTACGAGAAGCTATTGGCCAAGGCGTGAGCGGGCGGGCCTTGTAGCGTCGTGGGGTCCGCACCGCGGACCGCCGGCGTCT
>JAQGHJ010000647.1 GCA_028288905.1 Phycisphaerales bacterium
CAAGGCGCTGTACCCGTTCGCCAAGCTGGACGGCGTGCACCGGACGTTCGTCGAGGTGCACCTGGCCAAGAGCCGCAAGGCCGGCCGGCTGCACGGTGCGCCGGTCCCCCACCTGTTCACCACGAGCCACCTCACGCACGAGCCGATCGCGTCGTTCCTGAAGGCGGTCGGGTCGTACGGTTACGACCGCCCGCTGATTTTGTCGCCCGGGCTGAGCGTCGGGCTGCGGACGGTGCCGATGGTCCGCGACCTGCGGTTCGCGTGGGAGGAGGTGCCGCAGAAGCGGCTCGACGTGCAGCAGCAGAAGATGCGGGAGAGCGTCCACGCCGCCCTCATCAACTGGGCGACGTCCGCCGGCGAGGGGAGCGACTACACGGACAACCTGCCGCTCCAGTGCCTGCACCCGGTCGGGCACTGGTTCGAGGTACCGAACCTGCTCCGCAACGGCGTGTTGGCGAAGCTGCTGGCGGACCGCCCCGGGCTCAAGCACCTGATGCTGCACAACATCGACACGCTCGGGGCGGCCCCCGAAGCCAGGCTGCTCGGGCTGCACGCCGAGCGGGGGCACGCGCTGACGTTCGAGGTCATCACCCGCCGGCTGGAGGACCGCGGCGGCGGGCTAGCCCGCGTCGACGGCCGGCCCCGGCTGCTGGAGGGGCTGGCCATGCCGCGGGAGGAGGACGAGTTCGCCCTGTCCTACTACAACACGATGACGACCTGGATCGACGTCGACCAGCTGCTGGCCACGTTCCGTCTGACCCGGGCCGACTTGGCCGACGCCGCCAAGGTGGCGGCCCGCACCCGCGAGCTAGCCTTGCGGATGCCGACGTACATCACGCTCAAGGACGTGAAGCGGCGGTGGGGCCACGGCCAGGAGGACGTGTTCCCGGTCGCCCAGTGGGAGAAGCTGTGGGGCGACATGACCGCCCTGCCGGACGTGTCGTGCGGGTTCGTGGTCGTCCCCCGCCGCCGCGGACAGCAACTGAAGGAACAGGCCCAGCTCGACGGCTGGCTGCGGGACGGGTCGGCCGACCACATCCGGTCGCTGTGCGACTGGCAGTGAGGGGGGACGGGGTTGCGGTCCCCGCTCCCGTCGGGCCGGCCACGAGTCACTCGCGCGGCCGGGTGGTAGCCGGGGCGGTGGCAGGGGCCGTCAGGGCGGTGCGGTACAACTCTTCTCTTACGCCATCCGCGGCCGCCGCGCGGCCGTCAACCGGCCCGTCCGGGTCGAACGCGACGGGGCGGCCGGTCAGCCGCTCGAGCGCCGCCTTGGCCGCCCGCCGCACGGCCGGGTCGTCGTGTTCCAGGCAATCCGCGAGGAACGCCGGGTCCCGGCGGGCGTCGACGGGGGAATCGGTGACGCGGCGACGGTGGGCGGCGACGTATCGGCCGAGTTGAGCCCGCTGCTGGGGACTGAGCGTCTCCGGGTCCGCCCGAAGCACTGCCAGAACGCCGGCGGGCCCGAGGTCCGCCAGCCGGGTGGCGGCGGCCTGGCGGGTCGGAGCGTCGGCCGCGTCCAAGTCTGGCAGGAGGGCCTGCACGACGCCGGCGACGGCCGGGTCCGCCGGGACGTCTTCGAACGCCGTGTAAACGTCGGCCACCCCGGGCCGCCACCACCCATCGTCCGCGACCTTCCCCAGCAGCGGCAACAGGTACCTCCGGACCTCCCGCGGGTGCTTCGCCCGCAACTCCGCTACCGTGTCGGCGTCGCCACGGAACACCACCGCCTGCCGCATCCCCGCCCGCCACTCCGTCACCCGGAGCGTGACCGGCCGGGGCGCCGGCCTGCCGCCCGGCATCGCCACTGGGTTCGCACCGCGGACGAACGGGCGCTGGGAGAACATCACCTGCGCCAACACGCTGCGCCCCATGGCGCTGAGCGAACTGCCGTCGGCGGACAGGGTGGCGAACCACATCCCGTCGTCGGTCGTCACGTCGTGGTCGGCCCGGGAAACCGTCGTCGTGAACCCCAGCGACGCCCGGCCCCCGCCGCCTGCCGCGGGCGGCCCGCGGACGCCGTCCACCGCGACCGTACAGGTCGCGACCGCGCCTTTGACCCGGTACCGGCGGGCGTCGTCCGCCCCGAGCACCCGGTCGGTCGGCTCCGCCCGCAGCACCCCGCCGGCGTCCAGCGACAGCCGGACGAGGTCGCCCATGGCCGCCTCCCCGCCGTCGTCCAACGGGGCATACTCTTCCCGGCCGTTCTCCCGGTGCCGCCGCTGGCCGGCCAGGAAGGACTCGTCGGGCAGGTCCTTCGCCGCCGGGGCGGTGGCGGGCGGCACGGGCGAGGGCGGGGCAACCGCTACCGGCTCCGCACCTAAGGCGGGGCCGAGCGCCGCGACAGACACTGCCAGGCCTGCCACCGACGGTGCCGCGCGCCGAGCCAGGAGGCGGAATGTTCGGACAGGGTGAAGCATCGTGTGGCACCCTCGGCAGACCGGGCGCAGGCAACCCGCCGGCTGGCGCGGCGGGGCTTTAACGTCCGCGCCACGAACGCGGCATTGTAGCCACTACGGCCGACGGTCACCGGACGAGGTCGCGGGCGACGCCCAATTCCTCGACCCGGCCGGTCCGGCGGTCCCAGCGGTAGAAGAAGCGGTCCGGCTGCCGGTCGGCGTAGTAGCGGAAAATCTCGGGGTTGCGGGCTGGGCCCAGGTCGTGGGCGTAAATGATCGGGGCGTTGTCAGGCCAAGCGACGTCGGTGTTGTAGACGGCCTCGGCGTTCGGGTCGTCCCCCGCGCGGTACGTGATCAGCACGACCGCCGGCCGCCGCAGGTCCGACGCCGTCGGCAAATCGACCTTCACGGCCTTCATGTAGGGGGACTCGAACGTCTCGTCGCCGGACCGGTGAGGGACGGCCCAGAGTGGGTTGAACTCCGGCAGCACGAGCAGGCAGGCCGCGAGCCAACCGGCGGTCAGCCCCGCCCGCACCGACGCCCGCCGTCGCGGCCACGCCGACGCGGCGGCGTCGATGCCTGCCGCGGCTGAGGCGAGCAGCAG
>JAQGHJ010000329.1 GCA_028288905.1 Phycisphaerales bacterium
CGGCGCTGACGATCGCCGACCGGCTCGGCCGCAGCCGGGGGCGGCTGGCGGTGCTCGACCGCCTCGCGCCGCCGCCGCCTGCCCCGCTGACGCCCGACCTGTCCCGGTGGGCCGACCGGGAACTGGCGGCCGTTTGGGTTGGGCACGCCACGCTGCTGTTCCGCGTCGGCGGCGCAACGGTGCTGACCGACCCGGTGATGTCGAACCGGATCGGGCTGGGGGTCGGGCTGATGACCCTCGGCCCCCGGCGGCGGTTCGCGCCGGCCGTCGACGTGCGGGGGCTGCCGCCGGTCGACCTGATCCTGTTGAGCCACTCGCACTTCGACCACCTCGATCGTCCGACGCTCGCCCGGCTGCCGAAGCGGACGCCGGTTGTGACGGCCGCCGGCACGGCCGACCTCGTCCGCGACCTCGGGTACCGCGACGTCCGGGAGTTGCGGTGGAAGGAATCCGCCGACGTCGGCTCCCTGCGCGTCACGGCCGAGCCGGTCGCCCACTGGGGGGCTCGCACGTTCTGGGACACCCACCGCGGGTATAACGCCTACGCGGTCGAGAGCCTCTCCGGCCGCCCGCGGCGGGTGCTGTACGGCGGCGACTCGGCTTATCAAAACAAGTGGCGGGACGTCGGCAAGGTCGACTTGGCCGCCGTCGGAATTGGGGCGTACGACCCGTACTTGGCCGCCCACGCGAATCCCGAGCAGGCGTGGGAGATGGCCGCCGAGCACGTCCGGGCGGACGCGATCGTGCCGTTCCACCACGGCACCTTCCGGCTCAGCCACGAGCCGTGGCACGAGCCGATGGAGCGGCTGTTGGCCGCGGCCGGCGGCGGGGCGGGGCGGGTGGTGGTGCGGGACGTGGGCGGGCAGTGGGCGATTTGACGGTGCCGCAGCGGCGATCGGGCCCATCCTGTTTCGGGCATGGGCGTCTCGCCCATGCTCGGGCAGGGGTTCAACGCGGTATCTCGAACTGCTGGCACGCCCCCGCGCCCCGGCCTGAGCATGGGCGGGACGCCCATGCCACAAGCGACGCGTCCCCGCCGTCCGTGAGCGAATTAGCCCCCTCCGGCTTACACTCCCGCCGCCCATGCCCGCCCGCCGACTCACCCGCCGCGCCCGCGTCACGTCCGTCCGGATCGCCCGGTCGTTCCGGTTCGCCGGGGCGGGGGTAGCGTACCTGTTCCGCACCCAGCGGAACGCCCGCATCCACGCCGTTGTCGGGTCGGCCGCCGTCGCCGTCGCCGCGTGGCTGCGGGTGAGCCGGGCCGAGTGGGCGGTGCTCGCGCTGACGATCTCGGCCGTCATCATTCTGGAGGGGCTGAACACCGCGATCGAGGCGGCCGTCGACCTGGCAAGCCCGCGGTACCACCCGCTGGCGAAGGTGGCGAAGGACGTGGCGGCCGGGATGGTGCTCGTGGCGGCCGTCGCCGCGGCGGCCGTGGGGCTGCTGATCCTCGGGCCGCCGCTGTGGGCGAGGGTGTTCGCGCCCAACGGGATGCTTCCATCCCCGTAGGGCCGGCGGTGCCTCCGCTCACCCGATCTGAGCCAACTCCAACGTCCCGCCGAACCGCTCCAGCAGGGCGGCCCGCAGGTGCCGGACGGCCGGGGCGGTCAGCCGTGGGTCGGCGGCCAGCATCGCCAGCGCGTCGTCCTTCGCCTGGGCGAGCAGCTCCAGTTCCGACCCGATGTCGGCCAGCTTGAACTCCGGGAGGCCGTGCTGGCGGGTGCCGAAGAACTCGCCGGGGCCGCGGAGCTTCAGGTCGGTTTCGGCGATCTCGAACCCGTCGGTCGTCCGGGTCATCGCGTGCAGCCGCTCCTTGGCCGCCTCGGTTGGGGGGTCGCCGATCAGCAGGCAGTACGACTGCTCAGACCCCCGGCCGACCCGGCCGCGGAGCTGGTGCAGCTGGCTGAGCCCGAACCGGTCGGCGTTGTCGATGACGACGACCGTCGCGTTCGGCACGTCGATGCCCACCTCGATCACCGTCGTCGCGATCAACACGTCCGTCTGCCCGTCGCGGAACGCGGCCATCGCGGCCTGCTTGGCGGCCGTGTCCATCTGGCCGTGCAGCATCGCCAACCGGCACGTCGACAGGGGGCCGGTGCTCAGCCGCTTGTACTCGGCCGTCACGCTCTTGGCGTCGTCGCCGGCCCCGGTCTCATCGATCTGCGGGACGACCAGGTACGCCTGCCGCCCGGCCGCCACCTGGCGGGTGACGAAGTCGTACGCCTGGCTCGCCTGGGCCGTCGGCAGGAACCGCGTCTTGATCGGCATCCGGCCTGGCGGCAGCTCGTCGATCGTGGTCACGTCGAAGTCGGCGAAGTAGCTTAGCGCCAGCGTCCGCGGGATCGGGGTGGCTGTCATCACGAGCGAGTGCGGGCTCATCCCCTTGCCCTTTAACGTGCCGCGCTGGCGGACGCCGAGCTTGTGCTGCTCGTCGACCACGACGAGCCCGAGGTTGGCGAACTCGACGTCCTCGTTCAGCAGGGCCTGGGTGCCGACAGCGATGTGCGTCCGCCCGTCGGCCACGGCGGCGGCGAGCGCGCCCTTGCTCCCCTTCTTCGTCCGGTGCGTGAACAGCGACACCTGCACGCTCGTACCGGCCAGCGCCCGGGTCAGCGTCAGGTAGTGCTGCTCGGCCAGCACCTCCGTCGGGGCCAGCAGCACGGCCTGCATCTTGTTCGCGACGGCCACCAGCATCGCGTACAGGGCGACGACCGTCTTGCCGCTGCCGACGTCGCCCTGGAGCAGCCGGTTCATC
>JAQGHJ010000689.1 GCA_028288905.1 Phycisphaerales bacterium
ACCCTAACCCTCTCCCGGACTACCGGGAGAGGGGACCGGAGGCGGCCGCCTCGTGAACCGTCCGCCAACCCGAACGAGCCGCCATGCCCCCACCCGCCGCCGCCCGTGCCACCCTCGCTGCCGCACCGCCGGCCGCGCCGCCCGTCGTCCGCGCCCGCAACGTGCACCGGTATCTCGGCGCCGCGGCCGAGGTGCAAACGCAGATCCTCAAGGGCGTGTCGCTGGAGATCGACCGGGGCGAGTACGTCTCGATCGTCGGCCAGAGCGGGTCCGGCAAAAGCACGCTGCTGTACCTGCTCGGCGGTCTGGACCGCCCAACCACCGTCGACCCGGCCACCGGGCTGCCGTTCGACCCGCCGAGCGGGGTCGACATCGACGGCCGGGACACGACGACGCTCGGCGAGACGGCCCTGGCGGCGCTGCGGAACGAGCGCTGCGGCTTCGTGTTTCAGTTCCACTACCTGCTGAAGGAGTTCACCGCCGCCGAGAACGTGGCGCTGCCGATGCTCAAGCTCGGCCGGCTGAAGCGGCGGGACGCGCTGGACCGGGCGGCCGACCTGCTCGGTCGGTTCGGGCTGGCCGACAAGGCCAAGCGGCGGGCGAACCGCCTCAGCGGCGGCGAGCAGCAGCGGGTGGCGATCGCCCGGGCGCTGGCGAACGACCCGGCCGTCCTGCTGGCCGACGAGCCGACCGGGAACCTGGACAAGGCCAACAGCGAGCGGGTCGCGGAACTGTTTCAGGAGTTAGGGGCGAACGGGCAGGCGATCGTCATGGTGACCCACGACACGAACCTGGCCCGGCGGGCCGGGCGGATGATCACCATGGAGGACGGGCGGGTGGTGGGGGACGAGCGGGCGGGGGCGGCGACGGGGGGCGTGGCGGACACCACTCGGGCTCCGTGAGCTCAGGAAACACGATCGAATCCCGGAACCACGCCGTGATCCGATTTGTGGGGGTGCAGGCTTACCATCCCGCACCGCGAAAATGGGGTCGGCCCCGGCGCGTGTGTCGGGGCCGACCATGCCCGTCCGTGGTGCCTGCCCAACCGGCCACGCCGCCAGGCGCGCCGCGGATCAGAAGAAGTACCAGACGGAGGCCGGCGTCGCGTACACCTGCCGGCGGCCGGTGCCGGTGTTCCCGGGCACGCTGGCCGGCTGGCCGAGGTCGGTCTGCCCGTGCCACTCCACGTGCCCGTCCGTGTAACCGGTGTTCCCGCCGCCCTTGGTGCTGTTCGGCAGGTAGCCCGGCTTCGCGTCAGTGTTGCCGACCAAGTGGTTGGAGCCGAACAGAATCGACGAACTCCCGTTGGTGTAACTGCGGGAGGCGTCGGACACGAGGGCGGTGTAGAACGCCTTGTCCGACAGCTTCCGCGGGAACGTCAGCATGCCCTGAGGCACCTCCTCGAACCCGCCGTAGTCGCCGTTGGTCTGCCCGGTGCCGTATGCGGCCGTCTTGCTGAAGGACAGGTCCCGGCGGCCGGCAAGGAAGAAGTACCCCAGGAACCCGAAGTTGCTGATGTCGGTACGGATCCAAGACTGCCCTGACTCGACCGAGCCCCCGCCGGCCGCATCGACCGCCCCCGGCATGTTCGACGGGCAGAAGAACACGATGTTCGGGACCTTGTACGTCTCCTTCAGCATGTCGCGGAAGGCGGGGTGGACGCACTGGATTCGGTAGTCGGTCGCGGTGCTGACGAAGTCGAAATCCTTCGTCTTGTTCCCGTAGTCGGGCAATCTCCCCTTGTTGTCGTTCGCGTACATGATCACGCCGTTGCACAGTGATCGGGCGTTCGCCGCGCACTTGATCCGCTTCGCCTGCTCGTTCGCCTTCTGGAGCGACGGCAGCAGGATCGAGACTAACAGCGCGATGATCCCGATGACGACCAGCAGCTCCACCAGCGTGAACGCGAGGCGCGGCGACGGCCGGCGGGGGGGACGGGCAGAGGTGGACGATCGGTGCGACATGGTGCGAAACCCTCCTTGTGTGTGAGACGCCCCGCCTGGAACGGTGGTCGATCCCCCGACGGTCTGCCCGCCGCTACTTCCCAAGATCGAGGGTCCGCCACATCCCCTTGCCGAACCCGGCGGCCGTGATCTGCGCCTGACCCTCGTCCAAGTAGATGTGGCCCGCGGTCGCGCCCGTCGGGACCGCCCGAAGGTCGGACAGCTCCTTCAACTTGGTGGCGATCGACTTGCCAGTGCCCGGGTCGATCGCCGTCGTGCTGACCGAGACGGCACTGTTGTCACTGTAGTACGCGTTGATCAGCTTTTTATGGCTGGTGATGACCGGGTCGACGGCCACGGTGGCGTTCCACGGCTCGCCGAACATCTCGGCCGCGATCGCCTTGTCTTTGAACGCCGACAGTTGGGGGAACTTGCCCTGCAACTGCGGCGAGTCGTACGCCGACACGCTCGTGTCGGCCGTGTTACCGGGGCCGGACGGCATCATCCCGACGAACCGCACGGCCGGCCGGACGGTCATCCCGAGCCGGGTGATCACGCCGGACTTCGGCGGCCACGGGTTCTCGGGGGTGTTGTACTGCCAGCGGACGTCTTCCTTGCTCGGGCAGTAATACGCGTTAGGGGCGCCGTTGAGGTACCCGCGTTCGTACATCGTCCCGAGCACTTGAAACGTCGACCCGTTCCAGACCGTGTACCCGGCGTGCTTGTCCCCGGCGTACCCGATCGGGACCCGGCCCTTGTTGTCGTTCGCATACATGTTCATCGCCATGCCGAACGACCGCAGGTTGGTCAGGCACATCGTCACCTTCGCCGCCTCCCGGGCGCGGTTCAGGCTAGGCAGCAGGATCGAGATCAGCAGCGCGATGATCCCGATCACCACCAGCAGTTCGACGAGCGTGAACGCGGGGCGGAGCCGGCGGGCCGGGGCAGCCAAGAGCGTGTGACGTAGCTTCACGGTGTTTCCTCTCCTCGACTTCCGACGTGTATCTGAAGGGTCGCGCTTTCACGCGTCGACCCTCGGCGACCCGCCCGCGTCCATGCGTGTAGTTGCGAGGGGCGTCTCTTCCCTTCCCGCCACACCCTGGAAGCACATTGGCCTCCGCATGACCCGGCACGAACGTTTCGATTGGGCGAAGCCCAATGACTTACGATGGGGAGTTTCGACGACGAACCGCTCGACGGTTCGCCGCCTCAGACCCTTGTGTTTCCGAACTCAACGCGTCGCCGACAAAACGACTGACGACCCAGCTAGAAATGAACAGCAGCCATCACGGCTGGGATAGTACGTCAAAAATGTTCGTGTGAAAATGGGAATTTCGGTCCAAACCGTTGTTTCTTCACGCAAGGTTTCTGGTGATTTGACGGTCGAATTGACCCGGGGCTTATCCGTTCTCGGCCTTAGCTTTCGTACTCCGGACGTTCGGATATCGGACTCTGCGTTGGCGGCTCACGGGTCGGCGGCTAGGATGCGGGTCGCTTGGTTCAAAAGCGGGCAACCGGTGCCGCAGCTGTTCCGGAGGTTATGACAGACGCCGCCGTCTCTTTTTCCCCCTTGGCATCCGGCGGCGCGACGGGGCAGATCGAAGGATCCGGCCCCGGATCGACACGGGCCGGCCTTGACCAGCGGGCGATCTTATTGTCCGTTGTTATCCCGGTTTACAACGAGGCGGCGACGATCCACGAGCTCGTCCGTCGCGTGGTCGCCGCGGCCGTTCCGGCGGGCGTGAACCGGGAGATTGTCTGCGTCGACGACGCGTCGACCGATGGCACCCGCAGCCGGTTGGCCGAACTGCCCTCGCGGCACCCGGACGTCACAATCCGGCTCGTCCACCAGCCGACCAACCGGGGCAAGGGGGCCGCGCTGCGGGCAGGGTTCGCGGCGGCGGCCGGGGACGTGGTCCTCGTGCAGGACGCCGACCTGGAGTACGACCCGGCCGACTACGAGCGGCTCCTGGAGCCGATCATCGCCGGGCGGGCGGACGTGGTGTTCGGCAGCCGGTTCGTCGGCGGGGCTCCGCACCGGGTCCACTACTTCTGGCACTACGTGGCGAACCGGTCGCTGACGCTGCTCAGCAACATGATGACCAACTTGAACCTGACCGACATGGAGGTTGGGTACAAGGTGTTCCGGACCGACGTGCTCCGGCGGATCACCCTCGTGTGCGACCGGTTCGGGTTCGAACCGGAGGTGACGGCGAAGGTCGCCAAACTCCGCCCCCGGGTGCGGGTCTACGAGGTCGGCGTCAGCTATTACGGCCGGAGCTATGAGGACGGGAAGAAGATCACCTGGGTGGACGGCGTGAAGGCCGTGCTGGCGATTCTAAGGTTCGGCGTATTGAAGTAGGCAGTACGCGGTAGGCAGTGGGCAGAGCCGTGTGGAAGGCAGGAGCGGCCGAGCGGGTCGTGTTCCATTCTGCCAACTGCCCTCTGCCTACTGCCTACCGCTTAAGGACAAATGACCATGCGCGTGTTGATCTCCGGCGCGGCCGGCTTTCTGGGCTCCCACCTGACCGACCTGCTGCTGAGCCAGGGGCACGAGGTGGTGGGGGTCGACAACTTCATCACCGGCAAGCCGGACAACATCAAGCACCTGGAGGGGAACAAGGCGTACGCGTTCATCAAGCACGACGTGATCGTGCCGCTGGACGTGGACGGCCCGGTCGACCGGGTCTACCACATGGCGTCGCCGGCCAGCCCGATCGGGTACGTCAAGCACCAGGTCGCGACCGTGAAGGTGAACAGCCAGGGCACCTGGAACCTGCTCGACCTGACGCTGGCGAAGAACGGCCGGTTTCTGATGGCCAGCACCAGCGAGTGCTACGGCGACCCGCAGGTGAACCCGCAGCCGGAGAGCTACTGGGGCAACGTGAACCCGATCGGGCTCCGGAGCATGTACGACGAGCCGAAGCGGTTCAGCGAGGCCTGCACGATGGCCTACCACCGGGAGCTCGGGGCGGACACCCGGATCATCCGGATCTTCAACACCTACGGCCCGCGGATGGACCCGCACGACGGGCGGGTCGTCATCAGCTTCATCCGCCAGGCGCTCAACGACGAGCCGCTGACGGTGTTCGGGGACGGGAAGCAGACCCGGAGCCTGTGCTACGTCAGCGACCTGGTCCGGGGGATCAACGGCGTGATGGAGAGCGACTTCCACGAGCCGATCAACCTCGGCAACCCCGAGGAACTGACCATCCTGGATATCGCCAAAGAGGTGCTGGCCCTGGTGCCGGGGAGCAAGAGCACGATCACGCACCTGCCGATGCCCCCGGACGACCCGAAGGTGCGGAAGCCGGACATCACCCGGGCGAAGCAGATCCTGGGGTGGCAGCCGGTCGTGAGCCGGCGCGAAGGGCTGGCGAAGATGATCGAGTTCTACCGCGGGGCGTTGAAGCAATAAGGGCAGCGGCTTTGCACGTGGGCGTAAACGACCGGCCCCCGGGCAGCTTAGCCGCCCGGGGGCCGGTCGTCCGTCGTACGGGACGAGTCAGGTCGCGATCACGGCTTCTTCCACACCAGTGTCCCGGCCATCATGTCGTGGAGCGCCTGTTTGCGCTCGGTGAACGCGGCCATGATGAACCCGATCGCCAGTATCAGGCCGGACAGGATCTTCCCGAAATACCGCCCGGTCGCCCTCCCGAAGCCGATCCGCTGGCCCTGGAGGTCGGTCACGACCAACCCGCACGCCCGCTTGCCGAGCGTGGCCTGGGCAGCGGAGCTCTCCTGTATGGCGTAGTACAGCCAGTTGATCACGACCTGGGCGACGAACACTAAGGCGATCGCGCCGAAAAACATCGTCGATGGCACCTGCCCGGGCCGCACCTGCTGCTGCCCATTCCCGACAGCCAGATTGAATCCGAACTGGGTGATCATGTTCGGGATGAACAGGACGATGTAGTCGATGACGTACGCCAAGAACCGCCACCAGAACCCGCCCGGGTAGGCGTACGGGACCGGCGACCCGGCGTACGACTGGGGTTGGGCGTACCCGAGCGGCGCGCCATAACCCGGCTGGGCGTAGCCCTGCGGCGGGTAACCAGCGGGTTGGGCATACCGCGACTGGGCGTAACCCTGAACGGCGTAGTCAGCCTGCGGCTGGCCGGGCTGGGCGTACTCCGGGTGCCCGCCGGCGGTGGCGTAGGGAGCCAGTTCGGGCACTTGGTCGGCCGGCCGCCATTCGGGCATGCCGTCGCGCCATACCAGGTCCGAGCGGGTCAGCTCGCCGCGGCCGAACAGGGCGGCCAACTCGTCCGACGAAACCGGGCCGAGCTGCGAGCCGGCCCGAGCGTAGTGCCACTGCGTCATAGGTGAATTTCCCCGCTATCGATCGCCGGATGCTGAAAGTGGGCGTAAGGGTACGGGACTAGGGGCTAAATACCAATTCGCTCACAATATTTATCAACTTTTAGCTGTCCAATTACGTAACCTGACGTCTGCACGGCTTCTACGAGAATTCCGCACCAGCTCACGCCTATATTTCAGTAACTACTGAAAGACAGGAGAGACACATGGTGGCTCGACTCACTTCCTCGACTGCGGCCGTCGGTGCCGACGCCAGCTTGGCTCGAACCGAACTCGTTGACGCCGCGGCCCCGCCCGTCGGGCTCGCCGCGGCCGCCCCGGACGTGCCGACCGCCTTCCCGGTACCTGCCGTGGCGACGGGGAAGGCGCCAGACGCGCAGCTCCGCGTCGCCCAGGACTTGTTCATCCGCCGGTGGGGCGAGATGGGCCAGACGTGGGGCATCAACCGCACGATGGCCGAGATCCACGCGTTCCTGTACGTGACCGGCCACCCGCAGTGCACGGACGACGTGATGGACCGGCTGAACATCAGCCGCGGGAACGCCAGCATGTCGCTGCGGGCGCTGTGCGACTGGGGGATCATCCGCCGGCTGCACAAGCGGGGGGAGCGGCGGGAGTACTTCGAGAGCCTGAACGACGTGTGGGAGATGTTCTCGATCATCATCGCCGAGCGGAAGCGGCGGGAGATGGACCCGGTGCTGGAAACGATCAAGCAGTGCCGCAAGATGCTCGACGACGACGCGATCGGCGGCGGCCCCAAGAGCGAGGCCGTCCAGGTCACCCGCCAGCGGCTCGAGAGCATGCAGGAGTTCATGGACCTGACGAACAAGCTGTTCCAGCAGTTCATCGGGAACGCCAAGAGCGGGCTGACGAAGGTGGTGCGCGTCCTGTTGAAAGCGGTGTGACCGCTGGAGGCCCGGGGGCGCGGACGCGAATGACGAAGCCCGAATGACGAATGGACGAAACGGGGAAGAGGGCTTCTGCACCTCCTTCCCCGTTTCGTCCATTCGTCATTCGGGCTTCGTCATTTCCTCCGGCTATCGCCGATTGGTCTCCAGCGCCGTGCTCAGCGTGTCCGTGTCGATCCCGGCCGCCAGCCCGCGGGGGACGACGCTGAACCCGAAGCTCGTCTGGTCTAGCGTCTCGTTCCGGGCGATCCGGAAGATCATGAACAGCGTGTCGAACTTCCGAATCAGCGACAGCCCGCTTGCCACGTTCTCGCCCTGGCTGAAGTCGAAGCTTTGGGCGAACCCGACGTTGTAGCGCGGGCTGATCTGGTAGTCGATCGCGAACGTCGTGATGTTCGAGTTCAGCTCGTCGATGTACCGGGTCCCGAGGTAGTACGTCATCCGCTCGTCCCGCTGGACGACGAGCCCGACCGACGCGGTCGCCAGCCGGCTGTGGTCGGCGTTCCACTGGGCGTCGGCCAGCAGGGCGGTCGTGTCGGCGATCCGCCACGTCGCGTCGGCGTTGATCGCGTTCCGCGGGACGCTCGTCTCCGGCAGGCTCGGGAAGTACAAGCCGCGGAACGCGACCGGGCGGCGGACCTGCCCGTCCGGCAGGTTGTTGAACAGGTTCGCCTCGACGTTCAGCGACAGCACGTCCACGCTCCGCCACCGCCCGGGGCCGCCGCGGTACGTCTGCCACCGCTGCCGCAGCGCCAGCTGGACGGCCGACACGTCGTTGAGCGGGTCGTTCTGCTCCTCGAACACGTACACCTGCGACCGGTCGACCGTCGTCCCGGCCGCGAACAGGTTCACCTCCGGCTCGATCACGTGCCGGAGCCGGTGGATGTCCAGCAGCCGGTTCTCGACCGTGTCGTCCACCTTCCAGAACGCCGTCGTGATCCGCGCCCCAACCCCGCCGAACAGCCGGTTCACCCCGCCCTCCTCCGGCGAGTCCGTGTACCCGGTGTACCGCCCGACCACGTACGGCACGACCCGGAACGGGCCGGCCGAGAACGGGAAGTCGACCTCCTGCCGCAGGTCCGCCCGCCAGATCTGGTCGTCCGTCACCCCGGTCGTTCCCAGCGACGGCAGCCCGGGCGACAGCCCGCCAACGAACCCCTGTTCGGCCAGGGAGTACCGGCTCCGCTGGAAGTGGAGCCCGCTGAACAGGTTGTCGCTGTAGAACGTCCCCGGCCCGACCGCGTCGCCGATCCGGTGGTACCCGATCTCCGGCAGGTGCTCGACCTCGAACTGCTCCTGTTCCAAATCGCTAGTCGTCACCTGCTCGTTCGGCTGGGCCTGCAGCAGCAGCGTGAACGCCTCGGTGTCCCGCTGCCGCTTGACGTACGCGCTGACGTCGTGCGGCAGCTCGCGGTCGAACTCGCGGGGAAACCACTGCTCGAGGAACGTCGGGTCGGACACGAACCCGGCCCGCAGCTGCACCTGCCAGTCGTCCGGCAGGATGTGCTGGTGCTCCCACAGCGCCTCGCCGCGAAGCCGGCTTTCCCCGTCCGGCGGGCCGGGGACCGGGCGGCCGATGTTGTCCGTCCCCTCGTCGTACACGAAGAACGACCGGAACCCGCCCTCGAAGCTCCACGGCTCCCGGGTGCCCCCGGCGACCGACCCGCCCTGGTACTTGGCCGCCAGCCCGACCGCCGGCCCGCGGTCCGAGTAGTAGTCCAGCCGGTAGCTGACGTCGAGGTCGCGGGGGCGGGGGTACCCGAGCGTCTCGAACAGCCCCCACTCGGTCAGGGCCTCGGTCCCGAACGACGTCGAGTGCCCGCCCCCGATCGACCGCAGCGGGATCTCCTGCCCGTCCGAGAACGTCCCGCCGACGGCCGGCAGGTAGAAGAACGGCACCCCGAACGCCCGGAACGTCGCGTCCTTCGCCTCGAACGTCGTCCGGGCGGGGGTGGCGTCGTCCGGGGCCGGGTCGTGCCGGATGTACACGGTCTCGGCCCGCAGGCTGTACGTCGGGACGGCGAACGCGCTGGTGCTGAGCTCCGCCCCCTCGGCCCGGTACTCGCCCGTCGCCAGCTGCCGCATCGACTTGGCGTGCACGATGATCGGCGTCTGGGCCTTGGGCTCGATCGTCCGCAACACGACGTCGGTCAGCACCGCCCGGTCGGACGCGAACTCGTAGTAGAACCGGGCCGCCTCCAGCCGCTGCTCCCCGAGCCGCTGCTGGTCGGCCGGGAGCAGCGTCATCCGCGCGTCCCCCTCGACGTACGCCGCGACGATCGACTCCCGGAGCTTGGCCTGCTGGTCCCCGCCCCGGGCGGCCGCCGACAAGTCCCGCAGGTTCGTGAACAGCACGGCCCGCTGGCCCTGCATCTCGATCAGGTTCCCGTTCGCCTGCTTCGTGAAGACCTTCACCCCCTTGGACAGCGAGAACGCGTACGTCCCGTCGTCCGTCAGGACCGTCGTCACCTCCGGGGCCTCGAAGAACACGGGGGCCGTCGGCAACGGCGCCGTCTCGCCGGCGGGGGGGATGAAGGGGGCGGTGGCGGTCGCGGGACCCGTGGCGGCCGGACCGGTGGCGGCCGTCGCAGGACCGGTCGTCCCGCGGGTCGCGGCGGCCGTGGTCGGGCGGGTCACGAACGTGGTGGCCGGGCGCGACGTCCCGGACTCTTGGGTCCCCGCGAGCGGTTGGGTGTCGGGTGCCGCCGGACGGACGTCAGGGGTCGGAGAAAACGGCGTGCCTGCAATCGGCCTCGTCGTCGGCGCGGCCGCGGGCGGCGGGGCCTGCGGGTTGCGGATGGATTCGGCCAGCCGGTACAGGTCGGACGCCGAGGCGTCGCGCTCCTCGCGGGCGTCGGCCGTCAGCCGCACCCGGCCGGCGACCGACGCGTTGACCAGCATCCGGTCCCCGGTCCGGACCGCCCCCTGCTGCACCACCTTGGCGTCCCCGACGAGCACGACCTGCACCCGCATCCGGCCCGGCTCGTTCCCGGCCTCGGGCGACAGCCAGACGACCGCCCGCTGGGCCGTCAGGGTCGCCCGGTCGAACGCGACCGTGACCGGGCCGTCGAGCTGCAACACATCGGCCCCGCCGACGGACCACGTGACGGCGGCCTTGGCCGACATCGCCAGCGTCTCGCTCGGGGCCTGATACTGAGCGGCGGCGGGGGCAGGGGCTAGGGCAACCG
>JAQGHJ010000751.1 GCA_028288905.1 Phycisphaerales bacterium
GCCACGCAACTGGCCCGGGCCGCCGCCACGAAGGCCGCCACCGCCCCGACCCCCGGCGTCGCCACCCGGCCGGCCCGCCCGAACCCGGACGAGGCGTCGTTCCTCACGCTCGCGATCCTCACGGCCCAGGGCGAGGGGACGGTGCAGGTCCGCCGGGCGGACCTGATCAACATCGGGTTCATCCGCTACCTGTACGACCTGATGGGGTTCTTCCAGCGGTCGAAGGAGCCGGACGGGTCGGCCGACGTGGCGTTCCGGATCGAGAACGGGGACGCGTTCGTGACCGCGTTCCGGTACTTCTACCAGGGGGCCGAGGTCCGGGCCGTCGGCACGATCCAGGACCTGTTCCTGCTCCAGCGGGCGAACGCGGACCTGACGGCCCACGGGGCGATCCGGGCGCTCAAGAGCGTGCAGATCCCGATCGTTCGGAGCGTCGTCCCGGACATCGACGAGATCCTGGCGGCGATCCAGCAGAACAGCGTGGCCGTGACCGTGACCGGCCCGCTGATCGACGCCAAGCCGAAGTTCCTGCCGTTCGACGCCCTCGGCAAGGGCATGCGGGAGCTGCTGGCCGGCGACTACAACGCGTCCAACAAACAGGTCCGCCGCCCCCCGCCCCGGCAGTAGCAGGGGCGGGGGGAGTAGGCAGTACGCGGTAGGCAGTAGGCAGTAGGCAGAGGGGAGAAGGAAACTACTCCCCTCTGCCCTCCCTACTGCCAACTCCGCAGCCCTGTCCTACTTCCTACTCCTCTGCCTACTGCGTACCGCCTACTGCCTACTTTCCTCCCATGTCGCTGCTGTGGAACTACGCCACCGTCGCCGACCACTTGGCCGAGGTCATCGCCGCGGCCGAGGCGGACCTGCGGCTGGAGCAGGCGGTGTACGGGCTCGACGCCAAGGACGAGCGGCAGGTGCACGCGCTGCTCGCCGCGGGGTTGGCCGGACGGTACGACGTCGCCCGGGAGGTGCATTATCCGTCGAGCAAGGGCCGCAAGCTCACCCACCGCCAGCGGTGCGACCTGGTACTGACCCCGAAGGGCCGGCCGCTGAAGCTCGACACGAAGCCGCCCGGACTGTTCGACCCGCCGGACATGGCCGACCCCGGCGAGGGGCTGTGGCTGGAGGTGAAGGCGGCCCACCAGTACCGGGAGGGGAACGTCCACCACACCGGGTACGGCCCGCAGTGGCGGAACGGGGTCGTGAAGGACCTGGAGAAGATGGCCGCCGAGCCGCTCATCCGCGAGGCCGGGCTACTGCTGGTCGTGTTCAACGCCAGCCAGGCCGTGCTCGACAAGGACCTTCAGCTGTTCGAGGACGTGCTGGTGAAGAAGGAGGTGCTGGCCGGCTTCCGACAGGTCCGCAGCGTCGCGATCACCGAAAGGATCGGCCACCGGCTCTGCACCGTCGCCGTCTGGCCGACGGTGCAGCGGAAGCTGAAGGCGGTCGAGTGACCGTCGATTGTGGAGTGTTGATCGTGGATCTTCGGCGGAGAGCCGGGGCCGACCCGCGGGCCGAGACGGTCGGCATTCTGATCCTCGACAATCGACCATCCACCCTCGACACTCGGCTCGTCATGCCCACGACCGAACGCAGCGCCGGCTTCGTCGTCTTCCACGTCCGCCCGGGCGACGGGCCGGCGGCCGGTCGGGTCGTTTACCTGCTGCTCGACTACGGCCGGCACTGGGACTTCGCCAAGGGGCACGTCGAGCCGGGCGAGGACGACCTCGCCGCCGCCACCCGGGAATTGCGAGAGGAAACGGGCATCGCGACCGCGGCCGTCGCGCCCGGGTTCGCCCACGAGGTGACGTACTTCTTCCGCCATAAGGCCAAGGGGCTCGTCCGCAAGACGGTCGTGTTCTTCCTGGCCCGTGCCGCGACCGACGCGGTGGCCCTGAGCCACGAGCACGTCGGCTACGCCTTCCTGCCGGTGGCCGAGGCGGTCCGGCGGGTCACGTTCGCCAACGCCAAGCAGGTGCTGAGGCTGGCAGACCAACACGTCGCGGCGCACCCGGAGCTGCTGGGCGAGGGGTAGGGGTTCACGCGGGTCGGGGGTGGTGCGTCGGGGGTCGGGCTGACTCTTCGGCGACGGACCCCACGGAAGTCCGGGCCGCGGCGAAGGCCCGACGAGGCTCCCCCTCTCCCTTCGGGAAGACGGCGGGGGTGAGGGTGAACGTCAGGACGATTGGTCCTCGCGCCTCCGTTCGATATCCGAAAGGATCGTTTCACCAACCCCTCCTCCCCCGACGCTGGAGCGAGCCCACGAAACGTACGGTCGCCCCGGGTGTTCAAGCTTGATGTGCTGTCGCTGCCGCGAAGAGGCACGCGACCACGCCCGCCCGGTCGTGCAAACCGGCAGCCCCTCCCATTCATTCTGGGCCCCAATGGACCCTTGATAGGTGTCCACCTCGCTCACCCGTTTCAGGAATTTTGACCCGTTGGAAAGTCCGGGCAGTTCTCCGAACAATCCCGGCAGTTCGTCCGGGGACGGCCTCCGGTCGGGTCTGATAGAGTCGGACGGGTCGTCGCCGGCTCGGGCGGCACTCCCACCGGAGGAACACGTGGACCTGCTTTCGCGCGAACAGAGGCACCGCCTCGAATCGCACCTCGGGCCGCTCGTCGAGCGGGTGCTCCGGGGGTGCGGCGGTGCCGACGCGCCGCCGGCCGTCGGCGGGTCACGGGGCCCGCTGGTCGAGACGATCCGGCAGTTCGTGCTCGACGGCGGCAAGCGGGTCCGGCCGCAGCTGTGCCTGTGGGCGTACGCCCACGCCCGGCCGGACGGCGGTGGGATCGGCCGGAGCGGGAGCGATGTCGGTGGCCCGACTGCCGTCCCTTCGCCCGCCGCCTTCCCGTCCGCCGTCCTCGACGTCGCCTGCGCGTGGGAACTGTTCCACGCCTTCCTGCTCTGCCACGACGACATTATCGACCGGTCCGACCGCCGCCGCGGGCGGCCGACGCTGCACCACCGGCTCGCCGGGCTCGACGGCGGGAGCGTCGTGTTCGGGGCGAACCTCGGCATCGTCGCCGGCGACCTGCTGTGCGTCGGGTCGATGCGGCTGCTGCACGAGCTGGACCTGACCGGCACCGACGGCGGGCCGGCGCTGACCGCGGCCGCGTACCAGCGGCTGCTGAAGCTGTTCAGCCGGGTCGCGTGCGAGACCGGGTTCGGGCAGGCGGTCGACA
>JAQGHJ010000752.1 GCA_028288905.1 Phycisphaerales bacterium
GGCGTCCACGTCCGCCAGCCGATACCCGCCGTCAGCCGCCACTCGACGCAGGGCGCGGGTGTACTCGTCGAGCACGCCCTGGCACTGCGCCTGCCGCTCGCCGAGCGGGAAGCCGGTGGCGAGGATCGGCTCCACCCCCTCGGCGACGAGGCGGGTGGCGAGCGCCCGCACCTCCCGCTCGAACCGGTCGGCCGGCCGGCGGTCGGGGCTGGCGGCGATCTCGGGGCCGAACTCGATCACCGCGTGCGTCGCCCGGTGGGCGAGCACCTGCCGCCGGAGATCGGCCTCGGCGTACGCGAGCGGGATGGTCCCGCCGGCGTTGAACAGCCGCGGCCGCGGGCCGTCCGGGTACAACTTCGCCAGCGCCTGGCTGACGAGCAGCAGGTGCGTCTCCATGTCCGTGGCCCGGTCGCCGACGAACACGACGCGTGCGTCCCGCGGCAGCGGCCCGTGGGGGCGCGACCCGCCGGCCGCCGCCGCGAAGGGCTTCCCTGCCGGGGAAGCGGTCGTCACACCCGGGAACCGGGCCGGGTTCGCGTCGATCGCGACCACGTCGCCCCGCTCGGCGTCCACCCGCCCGGCCTCGCTCCCGAGCACCGGCACGACCGCGTCGCTCGCCCGCGGGCGGGTGATGACCACCCCCTGGAACACGTGCACCTCGCTCGACGCGTCGGCGTTGGCCGTCACGCCGAACTCGGTCCCGAGGTCGACAAAGTCGCTGGCGGCCGTCTTGAGCGTGAACCCCGACTGCTCCCGGTCCGACCGGACGAGAATGCTGCCGCGCTTGAGCTCGGCCGACCGCCGACTTTCGACCAACAACTCGAACGGCGCGGTCAGTGTTGCGACGGCCCCGTTGTCGAACCGGACGACGGCCGTTCCATGGTCTAACCCGATGGTCTGCGGGCCGAGTCGGTCGCCCGCGGCGTGCGGATGGCTGCACTCGGCCCAGGCGACGCCGGGCCCGCGGACCTCGATCAGCGTCGCGCACGCGTCCGCCGGCTCCGCCCGCGACCGGACCGCCCAGACGGACACCACGCCGACGAACAGCACCACGCTCGCGGCGGCCGCGTATCGGGCCGTCCGCCAGACCGTCGGACGCCAGCGGGTCGAGGGGGTGAATCGGATCGTCCGTGCTGACGCATGGCTCGGGGGGGCGGCCGTCGCTGCCGCCGCTACGGACGCGGGCCCGAACGGCCGGACGTCGGTCGGCACGGCCCCGCCGAAGTCGTGGGACAGGTGGGCGTGCAGCGTCGTGACGTTGAGGTAGAGCTCGCACGCCTCAGGGTCGCCGAACAACAGCGACTCGAGCCGGGCGACGTCGGCGGCGTCGAGTTGCTCATCCGCCAATCGGCTCGTCAGCTCGACGACCTCGCGGAGTTTTTCGTCTCGGTCCGACATGGCTGGTCCGCGGTGGGAGGAGCTCATCCGCTCGTACGTCACGGCGACCCGCTCGGGTCGCCACCGACCTCTGTCACGCCTCCAGGGGGAGGTTGCGTTTGATGCAGTCCAGCAACGTCGCCCGGATGCGGTACAGGGACTGCGACAGCGCCCCCTCGGTCGTCTGCCGTTCGTCGGCCATCCGGCGGACCGATGCACCGGGCTGGTAACGGGCCTCGATCAGCTCCCGCTGCTTGGGCGGGAGCTTCTGCAGGCACCCGCGCAGCGCCTGCTGGCGGTCCTCGACGCCGTCGATCCGCTCGCACTGCCGCTCGGCGAGGTAGTCGAACAGGTCGTCGCCGAACGTGTGCTTGTCCCGCGCCATCCGCCGGCGGAAGCTCAGCACGTTGAAGTACGCCACCTGACAGGCCCAGGCGATGAAGCTGGTCCCCTCGTGAAACTCGTCAGCCTTCCGCCACAGGACGATGTTAGTTTCCTGGAGGATGTCGTCCGCCTGCTGCCGGTTCGGCAGCAATGAGACGATATAGGCGTAGAGAGACGACTGGCTGGCCGTCAGGAGGGCGAGGAAGGGTTCGGTTTCACGCTGCATGCGAGGCCGGGGCAGGGTGATGGGTCGTTCAACAACTCCCTGTGGCCGCTCAGTCTCACGCCGGGAAGCGATCCTGGTGCCGCGTGCCGCGCCGCCCGATCGCGAGGGCGGTGACTCTGGTAGTACGGCGGCGGACCACCATGGTGCGTGCGGCCGTGCCGACGGCTCGGGTCGGCATCGGCCTGCGGCTCAGCATTTTACAGCCCGATTGCCGGCGCGGCCGGCCCTACGACGGCACCATCAGTTTCACGGTCGCCTTGGCCTGTGCGTCCCCGTTTGCCAGAGCGGCCGAGACGCCCGCGCGGTCGGCAGTTGACCGGTTCTGATTCAGCTTGAACTTCCCTTCCAGCCGGTCAACGGGCATCTCGAAAGCGACCACGCCTGCCGTCATGGACTCCAAATACTGTGGCGGTAGCCCGTCAATAGACCAGTTGGACCCAGGTGCTTCGAACGCTTTGACCGTCGTTTCGAGCAACGCCCGAACGCCGGCCGGGTCCTCCACGACCCGCGGAACGCCGTAGGCGTGGACAGCGGCGTAGTTCCAGGTCGGCACGGCCGGTGCGGTGGCGTACCACGTCGGCGACACGTAGGCGTGGGGCCCGTGGAACATCGCCAACGCGACCCGACCGGCCGCTAGAGCCGCCGCCTGCGGGTTGGGGCGGGCGATGTGGCCGATCAGCGTGCCGTGCGGGCCCCGTCCGGGGTCCAGCAGCAGCGGCAGGTGCGTCGCGGAGGGAAGGCCGGCCGCGTCCGTGGTGACGAGGGTGGCGAAGGGGTGCTCCCGCATTAGGGCGTGGAGCACGTCGGGACGAATTTCGGCGAACGGGGCGGGGATGTACATGGTGCTGCCCCCCGCGAAACCGGACGGGCATACAACGCAGAAAGGGCACGGCCGAAGCCGCGCCCTCGCAGAGTATCCGTTGCCAGTCGCGGCGTCGCGGCTCGGTCACCGCTTCGAGAACTGGAACTTCCGGCGGGCACCGCGCTGGCCGTACTTCTTCCGCTCCTTCATCCGGCTGTCCCGGGTGAGGAACCCGCTGCCGCGGAGGGCGACCTCGGTGCTGTTGTCGTACTTGAGCAGGGCCCGGGCAAGGCCCATCACCACCGCGCCGGCCTGGCCGGTCGGACCGCCGCCGGTGCAGCGGGCGTGGACGTCGACCTTCCCCCCGGTGTTCGTCACCTCGAGCGGGCCGAAGATGCCCTTACGGTCGCGCTCGCCGGTGAAGAACTCGTTGAGCTCGCGGTTATTGATCGTAATCTTGCCGGTCCCGGTGGCCACGCGGACGCGGGCCACGGCGGACTTGCGGCGGCCGAGGCCCCAGATGAACACTTGCGGCCCGGTCGGGGCGGCGGGGGCCTCGGCGACCTCGGTCTCCGGCGTGGCGATGGCGGTATCAGTGGTCATGGGAAGAATAGGCAGTAGGCAGAGTGCAGTAGGCGGACAACGCTGACGGTGCGAACCCGCACTTTAGGCGAGCTTCAGCTTCTTCGGCTGCTGGGCGGCGTGCGGGTGGGTGTCGCCGCGGTACACCTTGAGCTTGCCGAGGATGTTACGCCCCATCTTGCTCTTGGGCAGCATCCGGCGGACGGCCAGCTCGATCA
>JAQGHJ010000790.1 GCA_028288905.1 Phycisphaerales bacterium
TCGTACAGCCGGTACGTCTTGTACCGCGTGCCGCCGAAGACTTCGATCGGGCGGAGGATCATGACGTTGTCCTCCAGCATCCAACTGACCTCGAACTCCTTAACGCCGCGGTCCAGCGCCTTCCGTAGGGAGTGGGCGAGCAGCATCGCGTCGATGCCCCGCTGGCGGTGGCCGGGGACAATGCCGAGCGTGACCACCCGGGCCAACCGGGGTACCCGTTTACCCATCATCGTGCGGACCAGGCCCCAGATCTTCGGCGTCAGCATCCGCCCCCGCATCGGCTTGATCGGCTCGTTGTAGTCCGGCAGCGACAGCATGAACGCGACCGGGACGCCCTTGTCTTCCACGATCAGGGCGTAGTCCTCGACCAACAACGGCTTGAGCCGAACGCCCATGAAGTCCAGTTCGGCGTCCGTCATCGGGACGAAGCCCCAGTTGTCCTCCCAGGCCGCGTTATAGACCGCCTTCACCTTGGCCAGGTCGGCCGCCAAGTGCTTCTTGCGGATCGGGACGATCCTCACGTCCGGGTTGCGACGGGCCACGCCGCGGGAGATCTTTTCCAGTCGCTCCAGCGGCTCCGGCGTGATGTCGTAATGGTACGCCAGCAGGTCCTTCGCCTTCGTGAACCCGCACGCCTCCACCAGCGGGACGTAGTACCGCGGGTTGTAGGTCATCATGACGACCGGCGGGCGGTCGAACCCGTCCACGAGCAGCCCGCACTCGTCGTTCGTCGTCGGGTTCATCGGCCCCAGGATCTTGCCGCAGCCCTTCTCCTTCGCCCACGCCGACACCTTGTCGAACAGGGCGGCGGCCACGGCCCCGTCGTCGACCGACTCGAAGAATCCCCAAAACGCCGCCCCGTCGGCGTGCTTGGCGATGTGGTTGCGGTCAAGGATGCCGGCGATCCGCCCGACGTCCTTGCCGTCGCGGGTCGCGACCCACAGTCGCATCTCGGCGTGCTCGAACAGCGGGTTCGTGTCGAGGAACACCTTCTTGAGGTCCGCCGTCAGCGGGGCGACCCAGTTTGGGTCGTCGCCGTAGATCGGGTAGGGGACCCGGAGGAAGCGGTCGACGTCGCGGCTCGTGCGCCGCAGCCCGATGATCTGGATGGGGTGTGTCAAGCGGGGCGCGAACGTACCGGACGGATGGGCGGTTGAGCAAGCGGCGGGCAGAGCCGTCAGACGGAACGGCCCGCCGACCGACCCGCGCCGCGCGGTTAACCCCTTAGGCGGTGACGGTGGTGGCGCTGCGGCAAAGGGCCGCCAGCTCGCCGGCCGCCACCGGGCATTCGGTGTCAGGGGCGGTGCCGCGTGCGGCCTGTTCTAGCCGGCCTGCCGCCGCGGTGATGGTCGCAAAACCGTACCCGCCGGCCGACCCCTTCAGCTGGTGGGCGAGCCGGGCGGCGAGCGGCCAATCCGCCTGCCCGACGGCGGCAAGGATGGCCTCGACCTTCGGCTCGAGCTCCCGAAGGTATTCCGGCAGCAGCGTGCGGATGACCGGGTCGTCTCCCAAGGTGCTGAACAGCGCCGGCCCCGACTCACCGGAATCGCGGGGCGGCGACGCCATGTCCGTTCCGGCCCGCGCGTCACCCGCTTGCCCGTTGCCTATGGAGCCTTGTCCGCCGTCCCGCCGGGGACGGGACGAATTTCCGGCGGCGGCGGCCGCCGCCGCCGCCAAGTGCCCGCGCGTCGCCTCGACGAATGCCCGGCCCTGGATCGGCTTCGTGAGAAACCCGTCGCACCCGGCGGCGACGCAACGGTCCCGGTCGGCGTCCATCGCGTTTGCCGTGAGCGCGACGATCCGGCCGCGGTACCCGTCCGCCCGGAGAAGTCGGGTCGCCATCTCCCCGTCCATCCGGGGCATCTGGACGTCCATCAGGATCAGGTCGTATGGCCGGCCCGCCCGCCACGCCGCCAGCGCCCGGTCGACGGCCGCCTGTCCGTCGTCCACCGCTTCGGCGTCGGCCCCGGCCTGTCCCAGGTAGGTCATCAACAGCCGGCGGGTGTCCGGGGAGTCCTCCGCCACCAGCACTCGGCCGCTCAGCCTGGGCGGCGCGGCCGCCGGCGGGTCGTCGTCCGGGTCCGGCTGGACGTCGCACAGGTCCACCACCCGGGGCACCCCGTGCAGGTCGCCCGTCGGCAGCCGGAGGGTGAACGTGGTCCCCACCCCCGGCCGGCTCCGGCACGCGACCGACCCGCCCATCAGCTCCGCCAGCCGGTAGCAGATCGACACCCCCAGCCCGCTCCCGCCGTACCGGCGGGCGTGGGACGGGTCGGCCTGGCTGAACGGCCGGCCGAGCGTCGACACCTGCTCGGGCGTCATCCCGATCCCCGTGTCCGACACCTCCGCGACGAGCGCCGGGGCGGGCCCGTTCTCGTCCAGCGACAGCTCGACGGTCACGCCGCCCGCCTCGGTGAACTTGACGTCGTGCCCGACGAGGTTGATCAGCACCTGCCGCAGCCGGGTGGGGTCCGACCAGACCGTGAGCGGCACGGGGGTGGGGCACGACACTTGCAGCGCCAGCCCCTTGGCCGTCGCCCGCTGCCGCATGAGGGACAGCACGTCGGCCACCAGCCGGGGCACGTGGCACGCGACCCGCTCGACGGTCATCCGACCGGCCTCGATCTTGGACATGTCCAGCACGTCGTCGAGGATCGACAGCAGGTGTTCGCCGTTCCGGCGGATCGTCCGGACGTGGGCGGCCCGCTCGGCAGCCGGAAGGCCGGGCGAGAGCAGCAGGTCGGCGTACCCGAAGATGCTCGTCAGCGGGGTCCGGATCTCGTGGCTCACGTTCGCCAGGAACTCGGTCTTTGCGCGGTTCGCGGCCTCGGCCTGGCGGGCGAGGGCCTCGGCCCGGGCGGCCAGCGCCTCGGCCTCCTCCTTCGCCCGCCGCAGGTTCTCCTCGGCTGCCTTGCGGCTCGTGATGTCCGTCGCGACCACGCAGACGCCCGTCACCGCCCCGTCCGCTCCGGTCAACGGGAACTTCATCGCGTGCATCGTCCTGTCCCCGTCCGGCAGCGGTAGGACCGACTCGTACTCCTGCGGCTCGCCGGACTCGATGACCTCCAGATCCTTGGCCCGCGCCCGGTCGGCGAACACCTTGGCGTACAGGTCGTGGTCCCGCCGCCCGACTACGTCCTCGGCCCGGACGTGGATGTGCCGCTCGAACGCCTTGTTCGCCTGCGTGTACCGCCCGTCTACACTTTTCGTGAAGATGAGGGCAGTCGTGTGGTCGAACAGGGCCTGGAGCTGCCGATGGTTGTCCATCGCCGCCCGTTCGGCCGTCCGGGCACCCCGTTCGGCCTCCCGGGCCTTGCGCTCGCTCGCCGCCAGCGCGGCGGCGGCGGTCGTCCGCTCGGCCGTGACCGCCGCCAGCACCAGGGCCGACACGGTCCACAGGATCCCGGACACCTGCAGGGCGAACATCGACTCCCGCAGCGAGTACGCCGACCCCGTCCCGGCCGCCTCCCGCTGAAGCGCGATCCGGGCGCTGATCAGGATCGTCGCCAGCGAGAGGGCGGCCGCCCCGCGGGGGCCGAACCGCAGCCCGGCCCACAGCAGGAACGGCAACGCGGACACGAGCGGCAGGGCGGCCAGCAGCGGCCACCGCCCCTCGTCCCGCGGGAACACCGACGCCACCACGACCGCGAAGCCGGCCACGTACGCGGCCACCTCGGCCAGCCGCCGGCCGCGGGGCAGCGTCGGCCGCCAAGTGCCGAACGTCACCACCACTGGCGTCACCACCAGCAACCCCAGGGCATCGACCGCCGTCCACGCCGCCCACAGTTCAAGGAACGGCGTGTCCAGCAGGTCCCGCATGAGGACGGCCCCGGTCAGGCCGGCCGCCGCGCACCCGGGCAGGCACGCGACCGTCGCGAACACCATCACCTCGGAGACGGTCGCGAACCGCACCACCCGCCCGCCGAACCACGCCCGCATCACCCACGCCGCGTAAAGCGTCTCGGCGGCGTTCACCAGGTAAAAGAAGACAGACGCCGACAGCGGCCGGCCGGACAACACGTTGGCCGCCGTATTCCCGACGCCGGTCGCGAGCAGGGCCCACGCCCAGTGCCGGCGACGGGTCAACAGCATCAGCCCGAGCGGCACGCCCATCGGCAGCCACACCCCGGCCACCTGCCCGGTCTGCGAGATGAACGCCTTGCCGCTGACGTGGGCGAGCAGAAAGCAGACGACGGCGACCGTCACCGCGGCCGCGGCGCACCGCCGGACCGTCCGCCCGGGCGAGGTCCGCCCGTCGGCATACCCGGCAAGCCACGCTTCGGCGGGCAGCGGGGGTGGTGTGGTGTTGGTCGCCAGCTCGGGGCGGAGTGAAGACATGGCTCGACGGCCGCGGTTCGGCGGCCGCTCCGACTGCGGCGCGGGCCGGGCGCGGCCGCCGGGCCCCGCGTCCCCCGCGCCAGGTTGGGCGGCCCCCGCCGCGCCCGTCCCTGGGGCGTCAGCCGATCAACCCGAACTCCCGCCCGGCCTTGGCGAACTGGTCCAGCGCGAAGCTCAGGTGAGCTTCGGTGTGGGTCGCCATATAACTGGTCCGGAGCAGGGCTCGGCCCGGCGGCGTCGCCGGGCTGACGACCGCGTTCACGAACACGCCGAGCTCCTGGAGCCGGGTTGCCATCTGGAACGCGGTGTGGTCCGCGCCGACGACGACCGGGATCACTGGGGTCCCGCTCTCGCCGGTGTCGAAGCCGAGAGACCGGAGGCCGTCGAGCATGAACCGGGTGTTCCGCCACAGGACCGCCCGTCGCTCGGGCTCGTTCCGGACGATGTCGACGGCCGCGCTGGCGGCCGCGACGTTCGCCGGGCTCGGGGCGGCGCTGAACACGTTCGTCCGGGCCCGGTGCTTGACGAAGTGCATCGTCTCGGCGTCCCCGCACACGAACCCGCCGACGCTCGCCAGGGCTTTGGAGAACGTGCCCATGATCAGGTGGGCGTCGTCGTCGAGCCCGAAGTGCTCGGCGGTCCCCCGCCCGCCCGCCCCGAGCACCCCGATGCCGTGGGCGTCGTCGACCATCAGGGCGGCCCCGAACTCCTTACACACCGCGTTAACCTCGGGCAGGTGGCAGATGTCTCCCTCCATCGAGTAGACGCCGTCGACGACAACGAGCCGGCCGGCCGGGCGGCGGGCCGGCGGGAGGGCGTTGTCGGCCAGCATCTGCCGCCGCAAGTCCGACGCGTCGTTGTGGCGGAACTTGCGGGTGTCGCCCAGGCCGAGCCGGGCCCCATCGATGATGCAGGCGTGGTCCTGCTTATCGAGGTACACGACGTCCCGGCGGTCGACGAGGCACGCGATCGTGCCGAGGTTCACTTGGAACCCGGTCGCGAACGTGACGGCCGCCTCCTTGCCCATGAAGTCGGCGAGCTTCTCCTCCAACTCCTCGTGGATCGTCATCGTCCCGTTCAGGAACCGGCTGCCCGCGCACCCGGTGCCGAACTTGCGGACCGCGTCGATCGCCGCCTCTTTCACCCGCGGGTCGTTCGTGAGCCCGAGGTAGTTGTTGGACCCGAGCATGACGAGCTTGTGCCCGTCGATCGATACTTCGGGATCTTGAGCGGACTCGATCGCCCGGAAGTAGGTCCAGACGCCGGCCGCCTTGATCTTCTGCGGGACGTCGTAGGCCCGACACTTGTCGAACAGCTTGATGCCGGCCGGCCCGGCGGGCGCGGTGGCAACCGATAGCGGGGCGACCGGGTGGCCGTTTCCGGTCTCGGCCCGGCCGTTGGTGCGGCCGGCGGCCCCGGCGGGGCGGGCGGATGGGGCGGAGTCAGACACTTGGTCCGCGGTCACGGGGGGGCTTTTGGTCAGACGGGTCAATCAGTTCCCCTCCCGACGGTGCCGGGTGGCTGGGCTCCTTAGTGCGCGACCTTTGGTCGGCGGGCCGCGCGGGACCGCGTGAAAGCCTGCGTCCGTCCCGCGCGCCAAGACGTTTTATACTGCCCAAACATCCCGCCGCAACCAGCCCGCTTCCACGTAACAACGACAGGTGTCGCGGACTTGCTCCCGCCAACCGCCCAGATCGACAACGCCGAGGTCCCCAAGGAACGGTTTCGCGTCGCACAACCAGTCCGGCTGAAGCAGCTCCCGAGCCTTGTCGCGATTGAAGGGCCTCGCCCGACGCGTTACCGCCTGCCGCAACGATTCCCACAGCCCGGCCGCCCGGACGGCGGCGGCAGGCACCGGCACTCGCCACGCCGGTTTCCGCCTCAGGTCGGTCGCTAGGAACGTCATCAGCTCGCGCAGACTAACTACATCGCCGGCGGCGAATCCCCGCCGACCGCTCAGGTCCGGGCGGGCCGCGGCCGCCACCAGCACCCGCGCCAGATCGCCGACGCCGATCAGATGGACCCGCGCCCGCCCGCCCGCCAGGATGGGGGCGATGCCGAGCTGGACGGGCTTGAACAGTTCCAGCACGCCGGGGTCGCCCCGCCCGTGAACCGCGCTCGGCCGGACCGAGCACCACGGCCCGCGGACGTGCCGCTCCACCTCCCGCTCGCCTGCGAGCTTCGACTCGCCATACCAAGAAACGGGCCGCGGCGGATCGGACTCCCGCACCGGCACCCCGTCGCGAGCCGGCCCCGCGGCGGCTTGGGAGGAGACGAGCACGAACATCGCCCTCGGGCACGCCTCCGCCGCGGCACGGGCGACGGCCGCAGCCCCGCCGGCGTTCACGGCGATGTACTCGTCCCGCGTCCGGGCCTTCACGAGGCCGGCCGCGTGGACCACCGCGTCGCAGCCGTCCAGGGCCGTCCGATAACTCGCCGCGTCCAGCACGTCCCCGCGGACGACCTCCGCGCCGGCCGGGAGCAGGCTCGGCACCCCCGGCCGACGCACCAACGCTTTGACGCGCCAGCCGTTCGAGAGGAAATGAGCCGCCGTGTGGCTCCCGACGAAGCCGGTTGCCCCGGTCACGAACACCGTCCTGAGCACATACCTCCCAACCCGTTGGTCCGCGAGGACTGCGATGGGGCCGCGCCCCCGGACAACCGTCCCGGCCGCGGGTAGCATAGCGCCCGACCGGCAACCGACGCCAGCCGTCCCCGTCCCAGCGCCTTCAGCCATAGGCAGCGCGACGGATCGGGCGGCGTGCGGGCGGGAATATTCCCGTGCCCCCGGCGTTTGTAAGTGACGGCCGAGCCGAAGACCCGCAATGCCCGACAGCGTTATCCTTTCGATGGCGACGCCGGCCGCCGAGCCCGAGCGGGCCGCCATCGTCCGCCCGGCCGTCGTCGACCCGGCCGTGACCGGCACGGATAAGACGACGGACGACTCGGACGAACGGCTATTTGAGGGGCTTCGGACCGGGGACGCGGCGGCGGGGGACGCGCTCGTCCGCCGGTACGCGGCCCCGCTGCTGCGGTACCTTCAGCGACTCGTCGGCGACGAGCTGGCCGAGGAGCTGCACCAGCAAACTTGGGTCAGCGTGCTGGACAACCTCGACCGGTTCGAGCCGGGGCGGTTCGAAGCGCGGGCCGGCAGCGGCGGTCCGGCGGTCGGGGGGGCGGGGGCGTTCAAGGCGTGGCTTTTCCGCATCGCCACGAACAAGGCCAACGACCTGTGGCGGTCCCGGGGACGCGAGCGGGTGATGAAGCAGAACCTGCGGCTCGTGACGTCGCAGGAGGGTCCGGACGCGGGGCACGGCCTGGAAGGGCGCGAGGCCGACGAGGTTCTCGTGCGGGCGATCCAGCGCCTTCCGGAGGCGCAGCGGCAAATCCTGGCGCTGCGGTACTACAGCGGGATGAAGTTCGCGGACATCGCCGCCCTCCTCGGGTGCCCGCTCAATACCGCGCTGGGCCGCGTCCACAAGGCGTTGGCCAAGCTTCGGCGGGCGATCGAGGAGTGAAGGCGGCGGATAAAGTAAGAAGCGGGCCTGTCCGGATGTTTGGAACGACGGACGCGGAGGACGAAAGCGGTGACGCCCATGCGAACCGATACTCACCAGCCCG
>JAQGHJ010000342.1 GCA_028288905.1 Phycisphaerales bacterium
CCCGCCCGGCTTCAGGAGTTGCACGCACCGCTCGATGAACAGCACCTGCGGGGGCTGGTCGTCGTGGAACTCCGCCGTCCTGACCCAGTCCGCGTCGGCCTTGCGGGGGAGCTTCCACTTCGCCGCCAACTCGTACTGCGCCAGCTTGTGCGTGCCGGTGACCTTGATCTTCGAGCCGAACGGCGGGTTCGTGAGCACGACGTCGAACGTGCCGAACGCCACGCCCTCGCGGGCGTCGGCCCGCCAGTGGGACGGCTCGTCCAGGCTGTCCTCGCAGAAGATGCCGCCCCGGCCGTCGCCGATGATGGCCATGTACGCCTTGGTGACGCGGGTGAGGAAGGCGTCCTTGTCCAGGCCCCGGATCGACCGCATCGCGACGTCCCGCTTCCGCTGCCCGAGCACGTCCGGGCTCCACTTTTTCCGCTTCCCCTCGGCTTCGAGCTTCCGCCAAACGTGTTCGAGGGCGACGGTCAGGAACCCGCCGGACCCGCACGCCGGGTCGACGAGGAACTCGCCGGGCTTGGGGTCCATGATCTTCACGATCATCTGCACCACGTTCCGCGGCGTGAAGAACTGGCCTTCCTCGCCCCGCACCGCCGGCCCGATGAAAACCTCGAACGCCTCGCCGATGGCGTCGCGGCTCGCCTCGGAGATCACGTAGTTCTGCAACTCGCCGACGACGTGCTTCACGCTGTCGGCGTCCAGCGCGATGCTGTCGCCCGGGCGGAACACGTCCCTGTACTCGGCCTTGACCCGCTCGAACAGGGCGGCGATGCGCTTGCGGACGACCGCCGGCTTGTCCACGACCGACGCGCGGAAGTCGGTGGCGTCCTCGGGGGCCTTGTCCAACTCGTCGAATATCTTGCAGAACAGGATCGCCATGATCTCCTGGGCAAGCTCCTGGTCCCGCGTGATGCCCGTGGTGTTGCCGGCGAGATGGTTGCGGATGTCGCGGAAGATCGACTTGAGGTTGCTCGGCACGGTTAGCTGCGAGCGGGTCATCGACCCGATGTCAGCCAAGCTCTGCCCGAACCGCGGGATCGTGGGCAGGTACAGCCACTCGACCGTGCCGTCGTTCAGCAACTTCTTGTGGATGTACAGGTGGTCCTGGCCGTTGAACCAAACGCCGATGGTCGCCGACGACATCATCATGTAGAGCCTGAGCTGCTTTTCGCCGTCCTTGCGCGACGGCTTCTTGCACTCGACGATGATGAACGCCTGGTCCTCCAGCTTCTGCGGGCTGGTGAACACCGCGATGTCGACCGGGTAGCCGCGCTCGCGGCTCTCGTCCGACGGGCGCGACCGGACCCGGAACTGCGGGCGAGTGGTGACGTGCGTCTTCGGGTACCCGAAGTCCTCGACCAGGCGACGGGCGAAAACCTGGACCGCGTCCAGTTCCTCCGGCGTGGCCTTGACGCGCTGCCCGCTGACGAAGTCCACGACGTAGCCGCGCTCGTCGACGGCCGGCTGCGCGAGCACCGCCTTGGCGTTCTCGCCCTGGCCGGCGATCAACTTCGGCTCCGCCTCCGGGGCCCGCGCCTTGCTCTGTCTGGCCATATCGCCTGCGTTCCGAGGAAGATTACGTCGGCCCCGGGACGCCCGCTGCTCCGGACGGCGCGGGCGGGGGTCCCATCACTAATTGAGGGCGGGACGAAGGATGCCGGGAGATCACCGCACGTTCGCTGTTATCGGTCCTGGGACCCGGGCGGGATGAGCCTGGCGGCGGCCGGGCCGGCGGACCGGCACCGCGACGTGAAGATCGTCGGTCAACGCGACTTCCCCTTCCGTCGCACCACGCCGCCGGCCGGCGGCGGACTCGCAACCGCAGCCGGGCCGGCCGCCATCTCCGCCCGCCAGTGCCGCCGTACGTAGTCGGCGATCGCCGCGTCGACCAGCCGGGACAAGTTCGACTCCGGCACCGCCTGGGCGGCCCCGACCTGGACGAGCTTCTCGATCCCGCCCGGGTTGAGCGTCAGGTTTCGCGGCTTGCGTACCCGGTTCGGGCGGGGGGTCATGCCGCGCAAATCTACAGGGCACGCACACGTCGCGTCAAAGAACCATCGTTGTGGTGTTGACAGTGTGCGCACACAAGGTACGGTTGTACCGGGTGGGCGGCTTGGGCCGCCCTGGTCACCGTCAGGGGGCGTCTCGGAGGGCACCGCCCGTGCAGTACGCGCTCAACGTCGACCGTCTCGTCCGCCGCGTCAGGGTCGTCGTCGGGGGCGACGTGACGTGCGACCTGGCGGCGGTCCGGGGCCACGCCCGGGTCGACGCCCCGTTCGCCCTGGTGCTCCGCCGCGGGGCCGCCACGTACAGGGTCGAGGTCGGGGGCGACCGCAAGCCGTTCGCCGTCGGGGACGGGCTGGGGACCGGCCGGTTCGCGGCGGCCGAGCGGGAGATCAGGCGGATCGTGGGCGAGGTCGCGGGGGACGCGAAGGCGGTCCCGGCGGAGCAGCCGGCCGGGCACGAATCGCGGGTCCCGGCGGCCTGACGAGAGTTATCGTTTACACGATATTGACGATTGACGTTGCGTTCCGGTAGCTTGGTCGGGTCCGGCCCGGGGTGACGCGCGGGGGTCCGCGACCCGGACCCGGCCCTACGCTTTTCGACGGGAGGCCGACGGTGGACGAGCGACTGGCGGACGAGTTCGACGCGATGCTGGACGAGTTGAACGACCCGGTCGAGGTCGCCGAGACGATCGTGGCCGGGTTCATCCACAAGCGGCACGACCTGGGCCGGGGGCCGGGCCGCCTGGGGGAGAAGCTGATCGCGCTGTTCCTCGCCGCCCCGGAGCCGGAGGGGTGGGGCGAGTTCGCGGGGTTGGCGGGGCACCGGCCCGATTGGTGGGCGGGGGTCGTCGCCCAGGTCGCGATCGTCCTCGACGGCCTGCCGCCGGGTCCGCTCCACCCGCACCGGGGGCGGAACCCGCGCCGGATCATGGGCGGTCGCCGCTGACCGTCCGGGGTGGGTGTGACGCAGTGGGGCCATTCGCCGTTCACGGTTCCGTAGAAGGGTCGGGATGAGGCCCGTCCCCATCCGTGAAGTCGCCGCCCAACTCGGCTTCAAGAAGCCCGACCCCGTGTATGCGCTGTTGAACGGGAAGCAGCTACAGGGCCACCCGATCAACCGGCGGTGGAAGGTCTACCAGCCGGAAATCGACGCCTACCTGGCCCGCACGCTGAACGTCGCCAGCCCGATGCCGCCCGCGGCCCCGCCCGAAGCGATGCGGCCGGTTCCGCCGCCGGCCCGAAGGCCCGCGCCCAGGCCGGCCGCCGCGTCCCCCGCCCGGGTTCTTGTGCAGGGCAACCCCCGCCCGATCGACCGCACGCGACGGATCGCAGTCTGAATCGGGGCCGGGCCGGCGGACGTCCCAACGAACGCCCGCCGCCCGCCCCTCCCGCCTACCCCGCCTTCGCCAGCGGGCCCCCGTCGGCCTTGTGCTCCAGCGCCTTCCGCCGGCGGATCGCGGCCTCCGCCTTCAGGGCCGGCAGCAGGACGTGCCGCCGGACGTGGTCGGTCACCTTCCGAAGCCGGGCGTCGCTGATTTCCTCGACGTACCGATCCGCCACGTCCCCGACTTCGTGCCCCATGACCAGGGCGATCGCCCGCTGGTCCCCGAGTTCGTCCGCGCAGGTGCGGAACGTGCGCCGGAGCGAGTAGAAGTTCCGGCCGCGGCGATAGGTCTCGGCCTTGACGTTCAGCTTCCAGAACAGCATCCCGATCGCGTCCTTGTGGCGGGTCTTCACGTCCCCGCCCTTCGTGTCGCACTCGACGTCCTCGACCCACGGGTTCCCGAACCGGGTGAGGAACACCCGGTCGTCGAGGTCGGCCCGCGACTGGTTAGGAACGGGCCGGGCGGCGATCGCCGCGTCCACGGCGGCCAGCGATTCGGGCCAGAGGAACGCCTTCCGCTCGACCCCGGTCTTCTTGCGGCAGTCGTCGATCACGCCGCCCTTCCGGTCCACGACCCGGGCGGACAGGGTGGACAGGTCCTCCTGGCCGAACCCGCAGTTCAGGCCCAGGAAGATCATCGCCCGGACCTGGGCGTCGTCCGTGTTCGCCAGCAGGGCCCCCAACTCCGGCGGCTCGTACTTCAGCCTGCCGTGCTCCCGCCGCCGCGAGCCCTCCGCCTTCCGGAACTCGGCCTTGGTCGGCAGCTTGTACTCGGACCCGTACCGCGGGGGCTTGGCGATGTGGCCGTTGTCGTAGCACCACTTGAACTTCGTCCGAATCATAATCATGAACTTCTTGCGGCGGTGCAGTCCGAACCGGCCCGCGAGGTACAGCCGGTGCTTCAGGAAGTGCGACGGCTTCAGGTCGGGCTCGGGCACGTCCGGCCCCACGACGGCGGCGAAGTCCCGGACCGCCTCGTCGTATTCCTCGTACGTGCGGCTCGCCGTCCCCCCGGTGAGCCGTGCGGCGACGGACGGCAGGAACAGGT
>JAQGHJ010000799.1 GCA_028288905.1 Phycisphaerales bacterium
TCGTGGCCGCGACGTCATCGAGGTCTTGGTCGGGGCCGCAGCAGATAACGTTCTCGGTCATGACCTCGCCGACGAGGATCTCCCGGGGTCCGCGGTCGGCCGCCACGACCCGCTTGAGCACGTCGCGCTCGGTGAAGATCCCGAGGATCTGCCCGCCGTCTGTGACGACGAGCCCCCCGACCTTGTTCCGGTTCATCTTGTCGACCGCCTCCATCACGGTGGCCCCGGGGGGGATGGTCAGCACGTTCGAACCCTTCTCGCGGAGGACGTCTCGCACCAGGGGCATAGCGACTCCTTTCGGGGAGCGGATCGCGGTTCGGATGGTTCGGCAGGCCGCGGCGGACGTGAGGTGGCCGGCGGCCGACGACGCCCAGACGGGTGCCGACCGCGGCGCGGACGGTCCGTTTCGACCGCCGCCGCCTTGGCCGGCGACCGCAGTATGCGCCGCGTCCACGCCGGAGTTCAACATTGTGAAAAAAGGAACTTTCTAATCCGTTCCGCCCACGGCTGCCTACGCGGGGCGCGTCGTTCCCAACCCGTAGTCCCGCGCCCGCCCGCAGAACTTCCGACCGCAGGCCGAAAGCCGGCCGCGCCGCACCCCCGGCCGGCGGCCCGCGGCGGAGGCAATCGGCCGCCGGCCCGACCCGTTCCCGCCCGATCCTCGTATACTCGGCCACCATCATGACCCGCCTCCCCGTCGTCGCCATCGTCGGCCGCCCGAATGTCGGCAAATCCAGCCTCCTGAACGCCCTGTCCGGCAAGACGATCAGCATCGTCCAGGACATGCCCGGCGTGACCCGCGACCGCATCACCACGCCGATCAAGATCGGCGAGAAGTACGTCGAGTTGGTCGACACCGGCGGGTACGGGTTCGTCGACGCCGACGACCTCACGGACCACATCCGCGAGCAGGTCGAGCAGGCGATGGTGCGGGCGGACCTCGTGCTGTTCCTCGTCGACACCCAGGCCGGCCCGACCCCGGCCGACCAGGGCATCGCCAAACTGCTCCGCGAGGCCGAGATCAAAACGATTCTGGTCGCGAACAAGACCGACGGCGAGAAGGCCGACGCCGGCCTGGCCGACTTCGCCCGGCTCGGGCTCGGCACCCCGCTCGGCATCTCGGCCACGAACAAGCGGAACCTCGACGAGCTGTTCGCCCAGATCGAGGCGAATGTCGACCTGGCCGACGCCCCGACCGACATCCCCGCCCCGACGCTGATGGTCGCGATCGTCGGCAAGCGGAACGCCGGCAAGAGCACGCTCGTGAACTCGATCGCCGAGATCTACGAGGGCGTCGGCGACCGGGTGATCGTCAGCGAGGTCCCCGGCACGACCCGCGACAGCATCGACGTCCGGTTCGAGAAGGACGGCAAGGCGCTGACCGTGATCGACACGGCCGGCGTCCGCAAGAAGCGGCTGATGGTCACCGACGACCTCCAGTTCTACAGCTTCCACCGGGCCGAGCGGAGCATCCGGCGGGCGGACGTGACGATGATGCTGATCGACGCGACCGAGCGGATCAGCGACCCGGACCGCAAGCTCGCCGGGTACATCGCCGACCAGCACAAGCCGGTGCTGCTGGTC
This sequence comes from Phycisphaerales bacterium, assembly GCA_028288905.1. Classification (GTDB taxonomy): domain Bacteria; phylum Planctomycetota; class Phycisphaerae; order Tepidisphaerales; family Tepidisphaeraceae; genus Humisphaera. The sequence continues at coordinate 1,585 of JAQGHJ010000799.1, forward strand.
ATCAACAAGTGGGACTTGGCACGGGAGCTCTTGGTCGACCAAGCCAAGTCGACCGGGCACCGGGTGGACGACACCACCTTGATGGAGCAGTACAAGGCGTACCTCGACAAGGAGCTGCGGCACCTGGACTACGCCCCGGTCGTGTTCGTGACGGCCAAGGAGGGGAAGAACGTGCAGGCCGCGATCGACGTGTGCCAGCACCTGAACAACCAGGCGAACGTGCGGGTGTCGACGAGCAAGCTGAACGCGGCCGTGCGGGAAATCATGACCGAGCGGGGGCCGAGTACGAAGTACGGGAAAAAGATCCGGGTGTACTACGTGACGCAGACGAACGTCGCCCCGCCGCAGATCGTGATGTTCGTGAACAACCCGGAGTTCCTGACGCCGACGTACGAGCGGTACATGATCAACCGGCTGCGGGAGATGCTGCCGTTCCCCGAGGTGCCGATCCGGCTGTTCACCAAGGCCCGGACGCGGGAGGACTACGCGGCCACGAACGGCCCGGCCGGCCCGAAAGCGAAGGGCGGCAAGGCCGGGACGCGAGGCGGATCCAAGCCCAGCGCGACGCCCAAGAACATCCCGGGCCGCCCGCGCGTGGCAGCCGCGGAGGAGGAGGCGACGTACGACCAGGGCCTCGGCGAGCGGCGGACCGACCGCCGCCCGAAGGTGTCGGCCGGCACCCGCAACCCGAACCGCGCCGCCGTCGCCAAGGGCCGCCGGGCGAAGACCGCCGGGGTGAAGAAGGTGAAGGTTCGCCGGAAGCGGGAAGGGGCGTGAGGGCCGGACAGGCAACGGGCTACCCGCCCGGCCGCCGCTCCCCCGTGGCACGGGTTTCTAACCCGTGCGGCGTGTACCCACGCCGGGCGGACGGTACTCCGCCCGAACAAACTGTTCATGTCGCTGCGCTCAGGCTGGCCGGGCCGGGGTCGGCCGGGTGCGTGAGTACACGCACGCACGGGTTAGAAACCCGTGCCACGGGGGAGCGGCGTGCGGCCGGTGCCGGCCATCAGTTCGCCACCAGCCGCGACTCGACCACCCGCCGCATCACGTCCGCCGGGGCCGGCCGGCCGGTCCACGCCTCGAACTGGGCGGCCGCTTGGCGGACGAACATCTCGACGCCGGTGATCGTCTTCGCCCCGGCCGCCTCGGCCTGCTCGATGAGCTTCGTTCGCACCGGGTTGTAGACCGCGTCGAACACGACGTGGTCCGGCGTCAGGGCGGGAGCCCGGTCACCGAACGGGCTTTCGCCCGCGTTCGGCGTCATCCCGATGCTCGTCGTGTTCACGTAGATGTGACAGCAGGAGTCGCACAGCTTGGCCAGGTCGGCCGCAACGACCTTCCCGCCCGGTGTCCCACCCTTCGCGTCCGCCGACGGCAGCCCGTTGAACTCAGCCGCCAGCGCGTTGGCCCGGTCGCGGGTGCGGTTGTAGACGACGACGGTCGCCCCGCACGCCGCGAACGCCGCAACGGCCGTCCGCCCCGTCCCGCCGGCCCCGATGACGGCGACGCGGTAGCCCTTCAGGCCCGACCGGTCCATGCCCAGCTTCGCCGTCACGCTGTCGAGGATCGCGGCGTAGTCCGTACTGGTCCCTGACAGCGCCACCGCCGCCGCATCTCCGCCTAGCCGCCCCATCACAATCGTGTTCACCGCCCCGATCCGCTCGGCCAGCGGGTCGATCGTCCCACCCTTCTCCTTCAAGTACCGGAGCGCGTTCTCCTTGTGCGGGATCGTGACCGACAACCCCGCCAGATCCAGTCCGTCGGCCGCCAGGAACGTTTCCATGAACGCCTTGAACGACTCGTACCCCGGCTCGACCAGCAGCGGGACATACACGCCGTCGAACCCGGTCGCATCGAACGCGGCGTTGTGGATCGCCGGCGACATCGAGTGCCCGACTGGCGACCCGACCACGCCGTACACCTTGGTCGCCGGCGTGACCGCGTCCCACCGGTACAGCCGCTTCATGTCGGCCACCGACACTTGCCCCGGGGCCGTTCCGCCCCCGGCGTCGAGAGCGGCGAACGTCAGGAACGCCCCGAACTTCTTCGCCAGCACCCGTGAGATCAGCCCGGCCTCGCCCATGCACAGCGCGATCGTCGGCTTGGCCCGCTGGCGGAGCAGTTCGAACGCCTCCAGGTTGTCGCGGACCGTGCGGGCGGTCCAGACGATCTTGGCAACGTCGGCGGGGGAGCGGACGAGGTCCGCGAACAGGCTCATTAGCCGGGCCGGGCGGGTGTGGAAGTCGTGAGAGCTGAGGATCAGGCCGGGGCGTTGGTGGCGGTCGAACTCGGCCAACAAATCAGCGACAGTCGCGGCGTTCTGCTGGTAGGCGGCCAGCTCGAGGTCGATGTACGCCGGCGACTCGTCCGCCATCATCGAGACGGCCTGCAGACGATCGACCTCCGGCAGCGCGCACCGCCCGCCCTCCCACGTCGGCCGGCAGGTGACGACGCACGGCAGGGTGGCCGCCCTCAGGATGCGGCCGACCGCGTCGGCGTCCGGCAGGTCGTCCACCCGGAGTTCGACAAGGTCCGCCCCCGCCTCCGCCGCCCGCGCGATGTCGCTCCGGGCCTGGGCCTCGTCCCGGACGAAGATCGCGACGCACAGGTAGGTCATGACGGATCGTAGGGTCTGGGTCGGCCGGCGCGATGCCGGGCTCCACATCAGAGGGTGGCAAGGGACGCCAATGCACCGGCTTGGTCGGCGCGGCGGACGATGAACGCCGCCACCCCGACCACTTCGCCAGCGCTCGTGCGGGCGAGCTTGACGAGGCAGTATTGAGGTTCGGGGTGCGCCGGCGATGTGGGCACCACCTCAAAAGCGCCGTCCCGCTTTTGCTCGACGCAGGGGGTGATGAGGTCGCGGAACGAGTTGATTGCCGCCCGGCGGACGGCTTCGTCAGAGTCGTCCGGTCGGACGTGGTCCAAGAGGTACAACGGGTCGTTCGACGCGTCCGGCACGTACCAGAAGACAGCCAGTTCGGTCGCGCCCAGGTCGACCGCGACTCTGGTCAACCGGCCCCGATGCTTTCGAACGTCGTCGAACTTCAAGGACGTTCCCCTAGGGTCCACGTCCGCCGGAGCGGACGTCTCACCCGACCGGCTTCAACCCGATCTTCCCCATCTGCGCCCGGATCGCCGCCTTCGTCCCCTCGCTCGCCTCCCATAGCGGCAGGCGCAAATCGCCGCTGTCCAATCCCATCAGGCTCATCGCGTACTTGATCCCGACCGGGTTGCCGTCAAGGAAGAGGCTCTTGATGAACGGGAACAGCCGGTGATGCTGCTTGGCCGCGGCCGCGAAGTCGCCGCGTGCCGCGGCCGTCGTGAGCGCCTTGATCTCGCCCGGGATCAGGTTGCTGGCCACGCTGATCACGCCGGTGCCGCCGATGCTCATCAGCGGCAGCGTCAGCGAGTCGTCACCGCTGACAACCGCAATGTCGCAGACCGACATGATCTCGGTGGCGACGTCCAGCGACCCGGTCGCCTCCTTGATCGCGATCACGTTCGGGTGCGTCGCCAGCCGGGCGACGGTGGCGGCCGACATCGTGATGCTCGTGCGGCCCGGGATGTTGTACAGCACGATCGGCAGGTCGACCGTGTCCGCCAGCGTCATGAAGTGGCGGTACAGCCCTTCCTGCGTCGGCTTGTTGTAGTACGGGTTGACGGACAGACACGCCTTCGCCCCGGCCGCCTTAGCGATGCCGTGCAGCTCGGCCGCCTCGGCCGTCGCGTTGCCGCCGGTGCCGGGGATAACCGGCACCCGACCGGCCGCGTACTCGACCGTCAGCTCGATGACCCTGGCGTGTTCCTTGAAGTCGACGGTCGGGCTCTCGCCGGTCGTGCCGACCGGGACGAGGGCGTCGATGCCGTGCTTGATCTGGAACTCGACCTGCTGCTTGAGCCGGGCCTCGTCGACCCGCCCGTCACGGAAGGGGGTCACCATCGCCGTCATCGCGCC
>JAQGHJ010000806.1 GCA_028288905.1 Phycisphaerales bacterium
CCCTCGGGGCGTCATCCCTCGGGGGCCGGTCGCGTGGGCGGCGGCTCCGGCCGCTCTGCCCGCGGCGCGCCGTCTCGGGTGGCGCGCCGTCCCTCGAACCCTTCCTCGCCGTCACCATCCTCGGGGTCGGCCCGGGGTCGGGACCGATACCCCGAGCGGGCCGTGCCCGGTTGGGCTTGCCGGCCGTGGAATTACTTCACTGGTTACGGGGTCGATACGCGGACGGTTCCGGAAAAGCTCGGCCGGACAACCCGCCCGACCGACGCCTAACATCTTCGCGATCCCAATCGGGCATTCGGTTTCGCGCCCGCCGAGCCCTCGGCGGGCTCAGCATGTTCCTCGCAGAAGCGGCCTGCGCCAAGGGCAGTGTGACGCAGACCGGTTTACGGACTCGATTGGCAGACTGGTGATCGGGGACGCCCCGCGGGGCGTGAGGGCCGGCCTGGCCACAGAAAGTCATCGCGCCGGACGCCCGCGGGCCGACGAATCACATCACTACGGGCCGTTGTTTTGATGGTTCCGCACCCATCCGCGTCCGCTGGGATGACGGCCGACGATCAAGGCCGAGTGTAAAGACAAGGTTGGACCGATGCAAACAAAATCGCCCGGCGCGAAAGCGCCGGGCGTCTTCGTTTGTAGCACGGGGTCCGCCGCCGGTCGGCCGGGCGTCCGGCCGCCACCCGCGGCTACGCCCCGCGGTGCCGCAGCACCCGGTCGAGGACGATCCGGAACCACGGCGTGTACCGGTCCGGCCGGGCGGCCACGTCCGCCCGCAGCGCCGGCGGGTCGGCCCACCGCCAGTCGGACACCTCGGCCGGGTTCGGGGCCGGCGCCCCGTCGAACGCCCCCGCGAACACGTGGTCGAACTCGTGCTCGGTCAGCCCGCTGGCCGGGTCGTGGGCCCGGTAGGTGAACGTCAGCAGCGGGACGATCGGGGCCTCGATCCCCATCTCGAACCGCAGTCGGGCGGCGGCGGCGGCGGCCACCGGCTGGTCCCGCCGCGGGTGGCTGCAGCACGCGTTCGTCCACCGCCCGGCGAAGTGGTACTTGCCGGCCGCCCGCCGCTGCAGCAGCATCCGCCCGCCCCGGTCGAACAGGAACACGCTGAACGCCCGGTGCAGCCGCCCGCCTTCCTCGTGCGGCGGCAGCTTCGGCGCGTACCCGACCGGGCGGTCCTGCTCGTCCACGAGCACGATCGCCTCGGGGTCGTCGATCGCCGCAGTCGTCGTCGATGATGACAGCGGGGCGGCGGCGACCTGCGCGAGCGCCGAGGAATGTGTGGCGGTGTCGTGCATGCTTATCGGGCCTCCGCTCCGCCTGGCATTCTAAACGAACGGGGCGTCACACCGAAAATCGAGCAGGTCGCCGCGACGCGGCCTGGACTCGCGTGGCCGCGGGCTCGGCCGCCCGCTCGAAGGCCGAGGTGAGTCGTCATCGTGCGGGCGGCTTAGCCGTCTCGACGCCGCGTTCTGTCACGCTGCGCGGAGCGAATGATGACGGAACGCGTGACCGCGGCCGCACGTTCGGTGACGGCACACACGGCAACGCATGTCCGCTTCCCTCGTCCGGGCACGTCGTGCCGGGCATCCCGTCCGGTCAGCCCGCTCGCGCGGTATGCTCGCGCGATCGTGAAAACGCCGAAGTCGCCCCCGCCGCCCCACGCCGTGACCGACCCGCCGCCCACTCCTCGCATCACCGACGCGCACCTGGCCCACCTCGACCTGCACGGGTTCGTGCTGGTGCCCGGCTTCCTGACGCTGGCCGAGCTGGCCGCCGCCCGGTCGAACGTGTTCCGGTACTTCCCGCCGGCCCGCGACCTCTGGGCCGCCCCCGAGCGGTACCCGCACGTGTTCGACGACCCGGCGCACCTCCAGATCGAGTTCCCGTTCGCCGGCGGCGCGCTGAACGACCTGGCGACCCACCCGGAGCTGATCCGGTTCGTCGAGCGGGCGCTCGGCACGCCGGACGTCTTGCTGACGCAGGCCGCCCTGTGGGCGAAGTACGCCGGCACCGGCGACTTCGGGCAGGAGATGCACCTGGACTACCAGGGCAACACGCTCGTCGTCCCTCGGGACGACGGCGACTTCCGGCAGGTGAACATGATCCTGTACCACACGGACGTCACGCCCGACCTGGGGCCGACGTGCGTGGTCAGCAGGACGAAGACGCGGGACCTGGGCGTGTGGCCGCCGTTCCGCCCGCGGAAGCGGTGGCCGAAGCTGTACGCCGCCGAAAAGCCGATCGTCGCGCCGGCCGGCAGCCTGCTGATCTTCCAGATGGGCACGTTCCACCGGGCGAGCGACATGACCGCCGAGCCCGGGGCGGCGGCCGGGGACGTCCGGTTCACCCAGCACCTCGTCTGGCGGGCGGCCGCCCACGCGTTCGCTGGGTACCACCTGTGGAGCCGGCTCGGTGAGCGGGACGAGCTCGAACGATTTATCGAGCGGACGACGCCCCGCCAGCGAGAGGTCCTCGGCTTCCCGCCGGCCGGTCACCCGTACTGGAACGCCGAGACGCTGGCGGGGGTCGCGGCGCGGTACCCGAAGATGGACATGAC
>JAQGHJ010000813.1 GCA_028288905.1 Phycisphaerales bacterium
TCGGGCCGGGGGCCCGCGTCGCCCCCGTCGTCGTCGCCGGCTCCGTCCTCCGCACCCTCCGGCCGCTCGGCCTCGCCCCGCGCGGCCCCCCCGGCGTAGACGGCGGCCGCGGCGCCGCCGGCGGCGAACTCCCGGAACACCCCGACCACCCGCCCGACCGCCGCGACGGTGCGGACCACGTCCAGGTCCCGCTGGATCGAGGCGCAGGCGAGGGCGGCGGCCGTGAAGCTGACCGCCATCCGGCGTTCGTACAGGAGGACCTGGAACGCACGATCGGCGGGGACCAGGCGCAGTGGCGGGCGGTCGCGGCGTCGTGGGAGCAGATGGGGCTGGTCACCCGGGTGCCGGCGGGCCGGAGCTACCGGCTGTACCTGGCCACCCGGATGGGAGAGGTCGTTCGCGGCAAGTGCCCGCGGTGCGGCCGCGTCGCCGAGGCCCCCAAGGGCATGTTCTTGGAACAGACGACCTGCGGGGAGTGCCGGGCGTCGGTCGTGTTCGTGCTGTTGGCGAAGCCGCCGGCCAGAGAGGGGTGAGCGCATGGACTACGTCGTTGCGCTGCTCGTGGGCATCGCGGCCGGGGCGGGGCTGGCCGTGCTCTGCGTGTTCGAATGGGCGAAGAGGGTCCGGGCCCGCGACAGGGCGGCCGAGTCGGCGGCCCGCCAGGCCCGGGAGGCCGCGGCCGCCCTGGCCGAGCGCGAGGCGCGGTTCGACGACTTCGCCAACGCCAAGCGGGCGGAGATCAACGGGGTCGAGCGGGCCCGGGAGGCGCGGTTCGCCGAGCGGGCCGCGGAGGCCGACCGGCTGGCCGGGGAGCTCCGGTCGAGGCAGGCGCAGTTCGACGCCCGGGTGATCGCGTACCGCGAGCTCCGGGAAGAGAACGCGATCCTGAAGCGGGACCTCCAGAACCTCGACGTGAACCTGCACAAGCTCGAGCTGGACGGCGAGGCGCGGGACCTGCGGCAGGCCGACCTGACGGCCCGGACGGACCAGCTGGCCAAGCGGTATCTGACCGAGAACGTGAAGGCGGTCGTCCAGGCGGTCGGGCCGAACAACTTCGAGGCGTGCAAGGCCCGGCTGTCGGACGCGGTCGGGCGGGTCCGCAAGGCCGGCTTCGCCGTGCCGGCGGACGAGGAGGCCGGGCTGCACGCGGCGCTGCGGGCGGAGTTCGAGCGGGCGGTCCGGGCGGAGTTCGAGCGGCAGGAGCAGGCCCGGATCCGGGCCCAGATCCGGGAGGAGGAGCGGGTCCGGCGGGAGGTGGAGGGCGAGCTGCGGCGGATCGAGCGGGAACGGCTGGTCGTCCAGGCGGCGCTGGACCAGGCGCTGGCCGAGGCCCGGGGGCAGCACAGCGCCGCCGTGGACCAGCTCCAGGCGCGGCTGGCGGAGGCGGAGGCGCGGGCCCAACGGACGAAGTCGATGGCCGAGCAGACCAAGACGGGGCACGTGTACGTGATCTCGAACGTCGGGACGCTCGGCCCCGGCGTGTTCAAGGTCGGGATGACGCGGCGGCTCGACCCGCTCGAGCGGGTCGTCGAGCTCGGGGACGCGTCGGTCCCGTTCCCGTTCGACGTCCACATGATGATCCGGTGCCCGGACGCCCCGGCGCTGGAGAACGCCCTGCACCGGGCCCTGCACGCGCGGCGGGTGAACCGGGCGAACCCGCGGAAGGAGTTCTTCCGGTCGACGATCGACGAGCTGGTCGGGCTCGTGCGGGAGCACCACGGCGAGGTCGAGTACGTCGCGGACCCGGAGGCGTCGGAGTACCGGCAGAGCCTTGCGATGTCCGAGGCCGACGCGGCGTTCGTCGAGCAGGTGTACGACCGGGCGGACGGCGACCGCGACGGGGTCGTCGCCGGCGACGACGACTGACCGGCGGGAGAGGGTGCGAGGTACGCCCGCCCGCCGTCGTTGCCCCCGGGTCGTGGCGAATAACCCACGAGGACCAAACGGGCACGCGGTCCGTCGGGCCGGTCCTTGTCGGCGGGGCAGCCGAGCCGGTTGGGCTCCCTAAGGGAAACGAACCAGCCGTTAACCCGGACCCGGCTCGAAAGCAGAGACTCAGAGACTTTTGGCCCCGAGAGGCCCGGTGCGGGCGGAAACGGTGGAAGGGCCGGAGTCTCTCCGGCAGGCGTGCAGAGACGCCAGAGACAAGAGGCCGGCGGTAAGTCGTTGCGAGAACTGGACCATCAAAGAAAGAAGCCGAGGCGGCTAGGCCTCGGCTTCTTCCGTTAACCGGAGGGCTGCTGTCGTTCGCAACCCTCATTCAAGTAGCGGGGGCGGGATTTGAACCCACGACCTCAAGGTTATGAGCCTTGCGAGCTACCAGGCTGCTCTACCCCGCGGTTGATTGGCACATGATATCAGGTTGTCTGCCGATGTCCAGCGGCCCGGACGTGTCTTGGGAATTTTACCGTCACGGGCCGCCGTACTTCGCCTCGGCGGGTCAGGCGTTGGCGCGGATCGGGCGGCCCATGACCACGAGCCAACGGAAGTGCGACGCCACGGCCCCGAGGA
>JAQGHJ010000886.1 GCA_028288905.1 Phycisphaerales bacterium
AAGACCACCGCCCTGTTGGCCTCGGCCGCCCTGCTCGCGCTGGCCGGGACCGCGACGTTCGTCCGGCCGGCCGCCGGGCAGCCGGCCAGTCAAAAGCCGGCCGCCAAGGCTCCGCCGGCCGACGCCAAGGCCGACCCCAAGGGCATGGTCCCGGTCGAGTTGGCCGGGGGGAAGACGACCACCGCCTCCAGCTACCAAGACGACGGCCTCAAGGCCGAGATGGCGACCGACGGCGACGCCGGCACCCGCTGGTGCGCGCAGGACGGGCAGGTCCCGCAGTGGCTTCAGGTCGACCTCGGCAAGCCGCAGGACCTGGGCGGGTGCCGGGTCGAGTGGGAGCAGGCCGAGTCGAAGTACGCCCGGAAGATCGAGGGGTCGGCCGACGGCAAGGCGTGGACCGTGCTGGCCGACCGGGAGTACAAGCCGGCGGCCGGCGGGAACGGGGTCGAGAAGTTCGACGCCAAGGGCGTGCGGTACGTGCGGCTCACGGTCACCGGGACCCAGCCGGGGGCGTGGGCGAGCGTGAAGGAGCTGGAGGTGTTCGGCACGCAACTGGTCGCCGCCGGCAGCCAGAAGAAGCCGGCCGCCGGCAAGGGCGCCGGCAAGGCGGACGCCGCCCCGACGGCCGCCGGCGTGAAGGCCCCGGGCGGGTGGAACGTGTCGGTCTTCGCCGCCCCGCCGGACGCGAACTACCCGACGACGGTGTGCGCGATGCCGAACGGCGACGTGTTCGTCGGGATCGACGAGATGGGGTCGCTCGGCCGGGAGAAGGGCCGCGGCCGGGTCGTCCGCCTCCGCGATACCGACGGCGACGGCAAGGCCGACCAGGTGCTGACCGTCGCCAAGATGGACAACCCCCGGGGCGTGTGGGTCGACGGCAACGCGCTGTACGTGCTGCACCCGCCGTTCCTGGAGAAGTATACGGACGCCGACGGGGACGGCGTGTACGAGGCGAGCGAGGTGCTGGTCCGGGGGATCACGGTCGAGGCGACGAAGAACGCCCGCGGGGCCGACCACACGACGAACGGATTCCGGGTCGGGCCGGACGGGTGGGCGTACGTCGCGATGGGCGACTTCGGCGCGCTCGAGGCGGTCGGCAAGGATGGGGCGAAGCTCCAGAGCCACGGCGGCGGCGTCGTGCGGGTGCGGCTCGACGGGTCGGGGCTGGAGCAGTACTCGTTCGGGCAGCGGAACATCTACGACGTGGCCGTCGACCCGTTTGGTAATTGCTTCACCCGGGACAACACGAACGACGGCGGCGGGTGGAACGTGCGGATCAGCCACGTCGTGCCGAGCGGGAACTTCGGGTACCCGCGGCTGTTCGTCCGGTTCGGGGACGAGATCGTCCAGCCGCTGAACGACTACGGCGGCGGGTCCCCGTGCGGCGCGTTGTGGGTCGAGGAACCGCGGCTTCCGGGGATCGCGACCGGCCTGCTGACGGTCGAGTGGGGCGCGAGCAAGGTGTACCACCACCCGCTGGTCGCGGCCGGGGCGGGGTACAAGGCCCCGCTGGAGCAGGAGCAGTTCCTGGCCCTGCAGCGGCCGACGGACATCGACTACGACGGGCGGGGGAGCTTCTACGTCACGAGCTGGGCGAACGGGTCGTTCAGCTACAGCGGGCAGAACGTCGGGTACGTGGCGAAGGTGAAGGCCCCGGGCGTGGTCCCAGTCGTGTTCCCTGAGATCGCCAAGGCGAGCGACGCGGACCTGCTCGGCGTGCTGGCCGGCCCGGCGATGAAGGCCCGGGAGGCGGCCCAGCGGGAGATCCTCCGCCGCGGCGACAAGCCGGGCGTGGCCGAGGGGCTGGAGAACCTGGCGGGCAAGGCCGGCGCGCTGCCGCAGGGGCGGGCGGCCGCCGTGTTCACGCTCAAGCAGCTCCGCGGGAGTGCCGCCAACCCGGCGCTGGCCAAGCTGTTGACAGCGGACGTGCCGGAGGTGCGGGAGGTGGCGCTGCGGGCGCTGGCGGACAAAAAAGCCGACCCGACCGCCCCGCTGCCGGCGGTGCTGGCGGCGCTGAAGGACGCCGACGCCCGGGTGCGGCTGACGGCCGCCTGGGCCGCCGGCCGGCTCGCCAAGCCCGAGGCCGCCGCCGCCCTGCTCCCGCTGCTCGGGGACGACGACGGGCTGGTGCGGCACGTGGCGATCAACGCCCTCGTCGCGCTGAACGCCGTCGACCCGTGCCTCGGCGCCGTCGACGGGCCGAACGCCAAGGTAGCCGCCGGCGCGCTCCTTGCGCTGCAGCAGTTGCACGACACGAGGGTGGTGGACGGGCTGGCGGCCAAGCTGGCGTCGGCCGCCCCGGACGCGGCCGGGCGGGCGGCGATCTACCGGGCGCTGTGCCGGCTGCACTTCGCCGAGGCCGAGTGGGACGGGAGCTGGTGGGGCACCCGCCCGGACACGTCCGGCCCGTACTACAAGACGGCCGAGTGGGCCGGCACGGCCAAGGTGAAGGGACTGCTCGAGGCCGCCCTCAAGACGGAGAAGCCCGAGGTGCTGCGGCAGCTCGTGGTCGACATGCAGCGGCACAAGATCGTCTCGCCGGCCGTCACGGCGTACGTCGCGACGGCCGCGAAGGACGACCCGGCATTCCGGGCGATGCTCGTCGACCAGCTGGCCGGCGGGTCGGCCGACGCCAAACTGACGCCCGACCAGCTCGGGCTGCTCGGCACCGTCGCGGCGAACGACAAGGCGGAGCCGGACCTGCGGGCCAAGGCGATCCGGGCGCTGGGGAAGGACGCGAAGGACCCGGCCGCGCTGGACGCGACGGTGGCCGCCCTGGCGACGATCGCCGCGGCCGAGAACCCGCCGAAGGAGCTGGCCGACCTGCTGACCGAGACGATCCGGGACGCCAAGTACGCGCCGCAGACGGCGTACTTCGCCAAGGTGGCGACGGCCGCCGACGCGGCCGGTCAGCCGAAGGAGCTGGGGGCGGCCAAGCGGGAGCTCGGGTACGCGTTCCTGATCGGCACGGCCACGAGCCGGCTGGCGAAGCCGGCGGACAAGGAGAAGGCGGCCAAGGCGATCGACGCCGGGTGGGCGACGCCGGCG
>JAQGHJ010000895.1 GCA_028288905.1 Phycisphaerales bacterium
CTGCGGCTGGCGCCGGAGCGGGCGGCCGGCATCGCGGCGGTGAACGCCGCCGTCACGGGCGCCCAACTGTTCGCCGCCGTCTGGGCGAACTCGGTGGACGCGTCCCTTCGGGCCGGGGACACGTTCGGCCCGACGGCCGCCGCCCTGCGGGACCGGCTCGACACGCTCGAGGACGTGGTCCGGGCGAACGGGGCGTTCGGCGGGTTGCCGGCGACCCTCCAGCGGGCCGCCCGCGGGCTCGTGCTGGCGTCGGCGTCGGCGGCCGACGCGTGGGACGCGCTGCGGCGGGAGGTGGTGGCGGCCGAGATCCGCCGTCGGCTGTCGGCCGACCCGCAGCTCCAGGCGGTCGACGGGCACCAGCTGTCCGCCGCGTTCGACCGGTACCGCGAGCTGGAGGCGGCCAAGCGGCAGCTCGTGTGCGACGTGATCGTCGACCGCTGGCTAAACGACCAGCGGGACCGGCTGCTCGTCGACACGGGCACGCGGCTGAACGCGGCCGGGGCCGAGCTGAAGCGCCGCCTGCTGCTCCGCGGCGAGCGGGCGATGCGGCTGCGGCAGGTCGTGGCCCGCGGGCGGGAGATCCCCGGCGGGGACCCGCTGTTCGACCTCTGCCCGGTCTGGATGGTGAGCCCCGAGACGGTGGCGCAGGTGTTCCCGCGGGAGCCGATCTTCGACGCCGTCGTGTTCGACGAGGCCAGCCAGTGCCGGCTCGAGGAGGCGCTGCCGGTGCTGACCCGCGGCAAGCGGGTGGTGATAGCCGGGGACCCGAAGCAGTTGCCGCCGACCCGGTTCTTCGAGAGCGGGTTCGCCGCCAGCGAGGACGCCGACGAGCCGACGACCGACCAGGAGTGGTTCGAGCAGCAGCAGGGGGACGTGGAGGACCTGCTGACGGCCGCGCTGGGGCTCGACGCCCAGCAGAGCTACCTCGACGTCCACTACCGGTCGAAGCACGCGGCGCTGATCGGGTTCAGCAACACGCACTTCTACGGCGACCGCTTGCAGCCGATCCCCGGACACCCCAGCCGCCGGCCGGCACTGCCGCCGATCCGGCTCGTTCCGGTGGCGGGCGTGTACGACAAGCGGCGGAACGAGCCGGAGGCCGACGCGGTCGTCGCGCTGGTGAAGGAGCTGCTGGGCGAGCGGAAGCCGCCGAGCATCGGCATCGCCTGCTTCAACCTCGCCCAGCGCGATCTGATCGTCGAGAAGCTAGACGACCTGGCGGCCGATGACGCACGGTTCGCCAAGCGGCTGACCGAGGCCCGGGAGCGGGTGGGAGAGGGGGCGTTCCAGGGGCTGTTCGTCAAGAACCTGGAGAACGTGCAGGGGGACGAGCGGGACCACCTGATCGTCAGCACGACGTACGGCCCGGACCCGGCCGGGCGGTTCTACCGGCGGTTCGGCCCGCTGGCGATGCCCGGCGGCGGGCGGCGGCTGAACGTGCTCGTCACCCGGGCCCGCCAGCAGGTGCACCTCGTCACCAGCATCCCGCAGTCGGCGTACCGGTCGCTTCCGGACCCGGCGGACGGGCAGTCGCCCGGCGGCGGGTGGCTGCTGTTCGCGTACCTGCGGTACGCGGACGAACTGACGCGGGAGTACGGAGCGGGGGTGTCGGGCGCGTCTACGTTGGAGGGTAGCGGAGGCAACGGCGCGAAACCGCAAGCGCCTGCCGGCTCTGCCGGCGATGGGGGCGCGGGCGACGCGCCTGCGGTGACGAGAGGCGCGGCGCAACGCGCGAAGGAAAGCGCGGCGGGGTCGGGTGCGCCGGAACCGGACGTCGACGCGAGCGCGGACGTTGACGCGGACGGGAGTGCGGTGCCCGGTGCGGACGCGGGGGTGCGGGTCCGTCCGACGCGCGCGCCGTCGCTGTTCGCCGAGTCGCTCGCCCACCGGCTGGCGGCCGGCGGGGCGGCGGCGGCCGACGTGTACTGGGGGAACGACGGGTTCTGCGTCGACCTGGCCGTCCGGGACGCCGGCGGCGGGGACCCGGTCGGCGTGCTGTGCGACGCCGCCCGGTTCGCACCGGCCGACGACCTGATGGCGTGGGACGTGTTCCGCACCGGCGTCCTCGAAGCCCAGGGCTGGCGGCTGCACCGCGTCTGGACCCCGCACTTCTTCCGCGACCCGGCCGGGCAGACGGCGGCGATCCGGAGGGGAAGAGCGGAGGAGAGGAAGTAGGCAGTAGGGGGAAGCGAAGGGAGGCGGTGGGGCCGGAGGGGCGGGCGGGCCCACATGGCACGCGGGGATCACCGCCAGTTGAAGGCGTGGCCGGGCGCTCGGTGCAACCGCGCGAGTCACCGCCGCATCCCGGAACATTGCCGCATCTCGAGTCACCGCCGCATCACCGCCGTGCCCCACCACGCGCCGTCGGGGGCGTCGGCGGGCGGGTCGTCCGCCGGGGTGGACATCATCCCTGGGTACAGCCGGTCAGCAACGAGCCCAATCGGTGCGGGGGCCGTGCGTCTGAGGCTGGGCGGACCGGGCACGTCGCCCGGGCCGGCCGCGTCAGCGGATGCGGCTGGGTCGACGGTCCGTGTTACGAACGCGACCGTCTGCTTGGCCGGCAGGGCGAACTCGAACCGGTCCGGCCCGCCGGCTGGGTCGCAGACGAGCGATAGGCCGATCGCCGCTAGTTGCCGGCGGCCAGCGACCACGGGGCGGGTGAGGCCACCGGCGGGCACGGCCGCCCGGGCGTCGCGGACGGCCGACACGTACGTCCACCGGTCCCGCTGGATTAACCCGCGGCCGGGCGTCGGGCGGGGCGCGGCACCGGGTACGATTGTCGCCTCGGGTGCCGTACCCACGTGGTGTGCCACACCCACGTCGGGTGCCGCGTCCGCGGGCAGTGCCGTTTCGGTTGTCGGCTCGGAGGCCGAGCCGACCATTCGCACGTCCCCGGCGGCCGTGGCGGTTAGGGGGAGCGACTTGGCATATGCCGCCGCGGCGACCGCACCGGCCGCGCACACCGTCAGGGACGCGGCCAGCCCCCGCCGCCCGCCCCACAGGCTG
>JAQGHJ010000926.1 GCA_028288905.1 Phycisphaerales bacterium
CCTGGTACTTCGTGTTCTCGACGTCCGGGGTGACCGCCTCCCCACCGCCGGCCGGGGCCTGCGGCGCGACGACCGCCGAGGCGGCAGGCGGCAGCCCGGCCGCCACGGCCGCGGCGAACAGGCCGGCGACGGCGGACGACCGGGCGGAAATGAAGCGGCGGGAAGCGGGGCGAACGGGCATGAAATGGCACCTCCGTGTGCATCGCCGGCGGGTCGCGCGACCGACCCGGACCCGGCGCGGTGGTACATACCAGAACAGCCCGGTGGATGAAAGGTTTTGGCGGGGCGGTCCGTTCCGTTCGGGCGGCTTCAAACCCCGTGGCTCGGCCGTCCCCGGGCAGTCACAAGATCGCCGCCCACGCGTCGGCCACCTTGTCCAAACACAGCTCCGCCTCGACCCGGGCACGCCCGGCCGCCCCCATCCGCCGCCGCAGGTCGACGTCGCCGGCGAGCCGGGCGACCGCGTCCGCCCACTCGGCGTCCGTGTCGGGCAAAAAGCCGGTCACGCCGTCGGTCACCAGCTCGGAGTTCGCCCCGACCGGGGACGCGACGACCGGCAGCCCGGCCGCCATGTACTGGACGATCTTGAACCCGCACTTGCCGAGCGTCCACGGGTCGCTCGGGGTCGGGGCGACGCCGACGTCCCCGGCGACGAGCGAGGCGGCCTCGGTGTCGGCCGCCCACGGCCGGTGCTCGACCGGGAACGGGGCCCCGTCCACCGTCGCATCGGCCACGGTGACGAGCCCGAGCCCCGGCACCCGCCCGGCCGCCGCCGCCAGCGCCCCCAGCCGCCCGCGGACGTACGGCAGCGTCGACCGCGACCCGATCCACACCATCCGCGGGGCGGCCGTCGGGGCGTGCCGCTTCACGGCGTACCGGGCCGGGTCGACCACCGTCGGCAGCACGGTGGCGGCCGGCCCGGCCGGGCGGGCCGGCGTGGTGCCCGCCGCGCGGAACAGCTCGGCCAAGTACCCGTTGCCGGCCACCACGTGGTCGACCGCCCGGGCCGTCGCCCGGAACCGCCGGGCGGTCCGCCACCGGCTCACTCGCCCGACCGGGCGGTTGAAGAACATCACCGCGTCGTCCACGTCGTACGCGATCCGTTTGGCGTGCCGCCGCAGCACCCGCGCCTCCCACGGGTCCAGCAGCTTCCGCTGGAGCAGCACGGCGTCGTACCCGCCGGCCGACGCGAACAGGCGGTGGTTGTGGAACGGGTTGTTCGTGCGGAGACGAACGACGGCGTCCACCTCGCGATCCCTGAGCAGCGGGAGCAGGGCCGCGACGCGAACCCGATAGGACGCCTGGGCGAGGTTATTGGCAAGGACGAGGACGCGCTTCATGCCGGTGCTTTGACGTTGCGTTTCGTGATTGGCTCGGAGCGCCGCGCCTCGACCCTCGGTCTTGCGGGTCGTCCTTGGCCCGCGATCTGTCCACCACCGGGGCGACACGTTACCCTCTCCCGCGCCCATGACGAGCGATCCCGTTGCCATCCCGGTTTCCCGCCCCCCGGTCGTCCTGCTCGGGATGCACCGGTCTGGCACGTCGCTGATCGCCCGGGTGCTCGACGCGCTGGGCCTGTTCCAGGGGCACGAGCTCCAGGAGGATCACGAGTCGACCTACTTTCTGAAGGTCAACGACCGGCTCATGACCCGGATCGGAGCCGCCTGGGACAACCCGGGCCCGACCCGCGGGTTTCTAGAGAACGCCGCCGCCCTCGACCTGACCGCCCGCTGCCTGTTGGCCGACCTGCGGTCGAAGCGGCTCAAGGACTTCCTGGGGGCCAAGCGGTACGCGGCGGCCGACAGGGCGCTGGCGAACCTGGCCGGGCCGTGGGGGTGGAAGGACCCGCGGACGGTGTTCACCCTGCCGGCGTGGCTCAAACTGTTCCCCGGGGCGAAGCTGGTCTACATCGTCCGCAACGGCATCGACGTCGCCGCCAGCCTGCGGGTGCGGGAGCTGCGGGAGCTGGCCCGCCGCGACGCCGAGTTCCCGAAGAAGCTCAAGCAGTTGAACAAGCACTCGGTGCTGGAGCGGGCCGGGTTCAAGGGGTCGGCCCGGTGCCTGACGGTGGCCGGCGGGTTCGGGCTGTGGGAGGAGTACGTCGCCGAGGCCGAGCGGCTGTTGGCGGCCGTCCCGAACGAGCGGCTGGTCGTCAGCTATGAGGCGTTCCTGGCCGACCCGGCCGCCCACCTGCCGCCGCTGGCCGCGTTCTGCGGGCTAGACGCCCCGCCCGACGCCGTCGCCAAGGCCGCCGCCGGCGTCAACGCCGGCCGGAGCAAGGCGTTCCTCAAGGACCCGGAACTCGCCGCGTTCTACCAGAAGGTCCGCGGGCACGTCTGGATGAAGCAGTACGGCTACGACAAACTCGCTTGAGCGAGCAGAGGGCAAGAGCGGAAGAGGGGAAGTAGGCAGTGCGGAGGGGGGCAGACCGACGCCCCCGCCACCGCTCCTGCTAACCAGCGTCTTCCGCTCCCTCCCCGGCCCCCACTGCCTACTTCCCCTCTTCCGTTCTTCCCCTCTACCTTCCCCGTGGCTGACCCCTTCGACGTCTCCGTCTGCATCGTGAACTGGAACGGGGGGGACATGCTGCGCGATTTGCTCGCGTCGCTCCGCGCGTCCGACCCCGAGCTGCGGCTGCAGACGATCGTCGTCGACAACGCCTCGACCGACGACTCGCTGGCCGGTGCCGAGGCCGCGCTACCGGGCGTGGAGGTCGTGCGGAACCCTGACAACCGCGGGTTCGCCGCCGCGAACAACCAGTGTGCGGCCCGGGCAGCGGGGCGGTACCTGTTCTTCCTGAACAACGACACCCTCGCCCGGCCCGGTGCCATCACACAGCTTGTGCGGTGGCTCGACGCGCACCCGGCGTACGCGGCCGCCGGGCCGCGGTTGGTCGGGGCGGACGGGCTGCCGCAACACACCGGCCGACGGCTGCCAACGTTCCGGGTCATCCTGCACCAGCGGGTGTTCGTGTTCTCGAACCTCGTCCGAGTGTTCGCCGGGCACTACCGCCGGTACCGGTACGGGGCGTTCGACCCGGACGCCGAGGCCGACCTGCCGCAGCTGGCGGCCGCGGCGCTGCTGGTCCGCCGGGACGCGTTCGAGCAAGCCGGCCGGTGGGACGAGGGGTACGTATTCGGCGTCGAGGACGTCGACCTGTGCCTCCGGCTGGCCCGCCTCGGCCCGATCCGGTACCTGCCGCGCGCCGAGATCACCCACTTCGGCCGGATCACCAGCACCGCCAACTACGGGTTCGCGTACGCCGCGTACGAGTGCGGGTACGGCCGGTACCTGCGGCTGCACCACCGCAGTCGGCTGGCCGCCCCGGCGTACAAACTAATCGTCACGCTCGACACGCCGGTGAGGCTGGCGTTCCTAACTTCGCAATGGTGCGGCTACCAACTAATCGGGCGGCGGGACGCCGCCGACCGCACCCGCCGCCGCCTGGCGGCGGCGGCGGCCTTTTATGCCCGCGGGCTCGGGCGGTTTTGGCGGGCGTGAGGCGGGCAAGGAGGGACGGTCGGAACGGCACGACGCGGGGGCAGAACGTTGAATCCGCTCGCTCCCAATCCGTCCCCGTTTCCGCAATCCGCCCGCGCGGCCGGAGGCCGCCGACACCAATCCGTGCTACCGGCCCGGCACCCCTGCGATCACGCCTCGAACAACGTCGGGCCCGCCACCGCCCGCGACGGCTCGGTGAGCCGGAAGCGGACCCGGAACCACTGCTTGCCGTCGCCGCCCGCCGTCGCCCCGCCGCCCGCCCCCTCAGTCGCCGGGCCCTGGAGCATCGCCGCCGGGTACAACTCCCGCAGCACGGCCAGCAGGGCGGCGAGCGAGTCGAACCCGTCGGCGGCCGCGTCGGCCTCCGTCAGGTCCGCCAGCGCGACCGTCTCGACCGCGTCGACGGCCAGCCACCCGACCCCCGCGGCCCACGCCCGCCCCCCGGCCCTCACCCGCGGCCGGTCCCACCGCCGGATCGTCGTCACCTTCCGCCCCAGCAGGATCGCGTCCTGCAACGGCTTCTTGAAGAACAACTGCCCCATGTCCCCTCCGGGAGTCCGTAGCCAATGGTCCGTCGTCAGTAGCCGGAATCGGCCCGGACCCGCCGTCCCGGCCGGCGCTTCGGGGCCGCTCTCCACTACTGACCACGGACGACTGACCACGGACTGCCTCGCCTCACACCGCCTCCGGCTGTCCGCTGGCGATGCTCCGCTTCTCCGCCTCGACGATCTTCAGCCCCGCCACCGCGTCGGCGGCCGTCACGACGGCCGGCTTCGTCCCGTGCCGGACGCAGTCCAGGAAGTACGTCAGCTCCCCGACGTACCCGTCCCGGCCGTGCGTCTCGACCGCGTCCGTCTTCCCGTCCTTGTGCAGTTGCAGCGTCGGCTTGCGGCCGATGTCGAAGTCGGCCGTCGCGCCCTCGAAGTTCACGAGGTACTGCATCCGGAACCCGAACCCGTCGGCCTGCGTCCACCCGCCCTCGGCCGCCACCGTCGCCCCGGCCGCCGCCCCCGCGTCATACCGGTATTGGGCGACGACGTGGTCGATCTCGCCCGTCGGGCCGACGTACCCGCTGGCGTACACGCTCTTCGGTGTGCCGAACAGGCTGTAGGCGAAGTCGACGTCGTGGATGTGCAGGTCGACGATCCCGCCGCCGCTGAGCTTCCCGTTCCGGAACCACCCCTGCGGCACGACCCCGAGCCGGCGGAACACCGCGCTCTTCACCTTCCCGTACTTCTGGGTCTCGACCGCCTTGCGGAGCCACTCCCACTCGGCCCAGAACCGCATGCACATGCACGGCATGAACAGCCCGGTCGCGGCGTCGGCGGCGTCGGCGATTTTTTGGGCGTCGGCGCTGTTGAGCGCCATCGGCTTCTCGCACAGCACGTGCTTCCCGGCGGCCAGGGCGGCCGTCACGATGTCGACGTGGGCCGGGGTCGGCAGGCACACGTCGACCACGTGGACGTTCGGGTCGGCCAGCAGCTTGGCGACCTCGGTGTAGCCCTTGATCCGGTCCATCGGGAGCCGGGTGGTCTG
>JAQGHJ010000946.1 GCA_028288905.1 Phycisphaerales bacterium
CGTACACCGGACCGATCCGCGGCCGCCCGCAGGCGAAAAAGGACGGGACCGCCGCCCGGTCCGCCAACGCTCCCGCCGACCCGTCGGTCGCCGGCACCCCACCCCGCCCGGCGAACCGCAACACCTCGCAGGCGACGGGCAGCAGCCCGACGACCCACCACGTCAGGTGGAACGTCCCGCCGCCCACCCGCCCGTCCCGCTCGACCAGCCGGTACGCGCACGGCAGCGCGAACAACACCAACAGCACCAGGGCCGCCATCGCGAACCCGCGCCACGGGAACAGCACCCGGCCCGCCGGAGCCGCCGAGGTCGGCGATGCCCCGGGTGGCGTCGCCCCGACCGACGTCGCCCCGACCGCCCGCGGGGCCAGCACCCACAGCGCCGCCCCCACCTTCGCCCACGCCAGCACGAGCAGGGCGGCGTTGACGGCCAGCCCAACCCGCAGGTCGGCCGTCACCGTCTCGGCGTTCAGGAACGTCAGGTCGGCCAGGAACACGGCCTGGAGCAGCAGCAGCGTCCGCCCGTCCCGGACCAGCCCCCGCCCGCGGATCAGGAACAGCCCGAGCCCGACGAGCATCAACTCGTACGCGGCCAGCGTGCCGACCAACATCAGCACCCGCCCGACCTCCCCGCTCCGCAGTTCGAGCCCGGCGTTCAGCGTGTAACACCCGGCGATCATGCACAGCGCGCTGAGCAGGTAGAACGGGTTGTGGTGGACGAGGAACCCCAGCAGCAGTTGCCGGAACCGCGGCCGCAGCGCGTACGGCGCGGCGGGCAGACCCACGGGGGAAGCGGGGGCAGCGGCCGACGGATCATCGCCCTCGTCGCCAGGGAGCGATGCGAAGGGGACCGAGGGAACCGGGTCGTCAAACCCGTCGGAAGGCGTCGGATCTTGGGAGGTCATCACACCATCTCCTTTCGCGGACGTCGCAGCGCGAGGCCGACCGGAGGAGCGGGACCGTCAGGGGCGCGGGCGGCGGAACGGGTTCGCGGCCGAAGCGGCCGGTGTCGCAACCCGTAACATTTGGTAGCAGCCGCCCGTCGCCGGGACGAGTCTCCGCAGGCATCGGCTCTGAGCTTCGCGCGACGTTCCGCCGTGCCGCGGCGGGCGGGGGCGCGCCGCGGCCGACTCGTCGGGATCGAACGAACGCGGGAACAACGCACCTCCTCACGAAGGGCAGGCACCGGCCGCGGTCCGCATGATGGACGGATGAATAAGGTCGGCCGCGGCGGGCATGGGTGGGCCGGGCGGGACGCGAATGGCCCGCCGCCGACGTCGTCCCCCGCGGGTCAATCGGCGGCCAGGCACGTTGGTCCCATTATCCCGTGAGTACACCGACAAACGGCGCGGAAAATATTTCAACGGAAGGCCGCGTCCGGTGTGTGCTCACCGGCGTGTGGGAACCAGGTGATCCGGACCGGGGCGAGTCTTCACCTCTCCCACCGGGAGAGGTCGTCGCGGCGGCAGCCGCGGCGGGTGAGGGTGAACGTCGAATGGGCCCCGCGCTATCGGGCCCGGTGGTCCCGCGAGCACGAGGCCGTCCCGTCATTCACCCTCACCCCAACCCTCTCCCGAAGGGAGAGGGGGCCGGAGGCGTCTGCCGCCAACGTCGGCTGTCGCCACCTCCGCTCACGGCGGCGGGTTCCGCCCGGCCCGCACGGCCGCCGCGATCCGGTTCAACTTCGCGGCCGGCTGCCACTCGACGTGCGCGTCCGCGTACACGACGTTCCCGCCCGTCCCGCCGTGGTTCGACGCCGGCTCGTACGCCACCACCGTCTTAACAGCGACGGCCGGCGGCATCGGGTCCGTCAGCCCGGCCCCGACGTATACGTACGAGCACACCCCGCCGCTGCCCGGCGGCCCGCTCGCGTCGATTTGTTGTTTGAACTGCTGCGTCGACGGCCCGGCCGCCCGGACGTCGTTCGTGGCCCAGCAGGTGAACACCTCGGCCGTCAGGTCCGATTCGGCCCGCGCCGTCCCCGCCGTGTCGGGGTAGGGGCCGCCGTGCTCGCTGGCGTAGATGATGCACGCCATCGCGATCTGCCGGAGATTGCTGGCGCACTTGGCCCTCGGGTCGTGGCTGTGGGAGCGGTTAGCCGACAGCACGCCCGCGACCCCCATCGAGGCGATGACGGCCGCCCACGTGGCCCAGACGACCCACCCCGGCAGCCGCCGCGACCGCTGGGGCCACGGCGTGGAGTCGTCCGCGTACCCGAGCGGACCCGCCCGTCCGGTCGATCGAGGGTCCGTCGGCATTGGCCTTTCTCCACGGCGTTGGCCCGGCGATCGGCGGTACCTTTCCCGTGGCACGGGTTTCCAACCCGTGCGGGCGTGTACCCACGCCCGCGGGCCGTACCCGGCTCGACCAGCAAGAGCGGAGCGACCCCGCGGGACCCTCCTCCAAGCGCGTCGCGTTGCCGGCCCGGTCGCTGCGCTCGGACGTTGCGGGCCGGGTACGGCCCGCCGGGCGTGGGTACACGCCCGCACGGGTTGGGAAACCCGTGCCACGGGGAACGGCACCGCCGACGTCGTCGCCCGCGCCTGCTTACCTCACCGGAGCCGCCGGCCGGGTCGTCGCGGCCGCGGCCGGCGGTGCCGCTCGCCCCGCCCCGGCGGCCGCGACGATCGCGTTCAAGCTCTTCGCCGAGTGCCACTCCACGCGGGCGTCGGCGAACGCCACGTTCCCGCCCGCGCCCGCGTGGTTCACCGGCAGCTCGTACGCCAGCACCGCGTCCGCCGGCGCCGCGGTCGTCAGGCCCGCGCCGACGTAGACGTACGACTGGCAACAGTCGGGGGCCCCGGCCGGCGGGCTGTCCCGGAGCAGGTCGGCAGTCGCCCGCGTCGTCGGGCCCTGGGCGCGGATCGCGTTGGAGCTCGGGCAGTTGTACACCTCGGCCGTCAGGTCGCTCCCCTCGTGGAGCGAGGCGACCGAGTCGGGGAACCGGCCGCCGTTCGCTTGAGCGTAGATTATGCACGTCATGGCGATCTGCCGCAGGTTGCTCCCGCACTTGATCTGGTTCGCCCCCTCGCTCGACCGGCACAGGTCCGGCACCAGGACCATCCACCCGACGACCCCCAGCCCAACGACGACGCCCAGCCCTTAAAAAACCCCGGGCACCCGCGGCCGAGCAGCCCGGGCGGGGTGTTGTCCGCGCTCGGGGTCCGCCGCAGGGTATGCCGCCGAGCCTTTAACAAGTCCACTCATCTGCTCGTC
>JAQGHJ010000947.1 GCA_028288905.1 Phycisphaerales bacterium
TGACGCCCCGGCAGCCGGGCAGGATGCAGTCGGGGCGGACGCGGGGCTCGGGCGGCGGCTGGACCGTCAAGCCCTGGGCGATCGCGTCGCCTTCGCTGAGGTCGCGTTCGGCCGCTGCGAACTCCGACGGGTGCTGGGCCCTGTCGACCAGCTCGGCCTCGACCCACGTCACCAGCAATTCGAGGGGGCCTTCGTACGCCGACCGGGGCAGCTTGGCACGCTTGAACGCGGCGACCAGGTCCCGCTCGAAGATCAGGGCCGTCGACCAGGCGGCGACGACCTCGCGACTCCGCTTCAGCCGGGGGGCGTGCAGGTCGACGCCGATCGACGGGCCGGCGGCGTACGGCAGCGGCTCGGCGAAACCGCTCGCCAGCTTGCGGCCCTTGGGCCCGGTCGATCGTGCCATCTGCTGCCCCTCGTCTGCGGTGACCGGATCAGTTGCCCCCGACCTTCATTGTACACGCGACGTTCGCAGGATGTTCGGAACGGTTGACGACATGTCCGTCGGCTGATCGGGCATTCGTTCGTCGGCGGGCCCGGCGGATGTACACTGGGCCGCATGGCATCAGGGGGCCCGTCTCGGTGGTTCGATATCAGCCAGTGGAGCAGCAGCGACGCCGCAGGGTGGGCGGCTGTCCTGCTCACCCTGATCGGGGCAACCATCAAATGGGCGGTGGCGATCTACCGGGCCGCTCGCCGGTACATGGCGGGCAGGCGGGCCGCCGACGGCGAGCGGCCGGTGTCGGTCCGGTCGGCCGATCCCATCCCGCCCCGCACGTACGATCTTTCGCCGCTTGAGTACCTGCTGTTCGTCCTGTACAGGCTCGTTGCCTCCATCGTCGCCGTACCCGTCTGCCTCACCCTCGCGGCGTCGGGCGGCTGGAACACGGCGGCGGGCTGGGTCATTGCGGCTGCTGGCCTCTCGGCTTACTGGTACAGCGAGATCCGGGCTCGGCAGCGTGAGGGCGAGGCAGTCTGGCCGATATGCACGACCTTGTCCGCGATCACGTTCGGCCTGCTTTTCTTCATGGTCCGCTTCACCCTCGGGTATTTGCCCGACGGGTTTCCGAGGTGAGGCGGCCCCATACCTACCAAAGAACGCCCCTCCGACGTTCGGGCGTCGGAGGGGCGTCGTGACCCGCATCGGGTCCATCTGGCGACTACGCGCCGGTGCGGCGTGCGGATGGGTCGTGCGTCTGTGCGTCCGGCATGGTGGCCAGTTCCCGACCCTGCTGGATCCGCAGCAGCTTGGCTCGGCTCTGGTGATTCGTCCGCGACCAGTGCAGGGCCCGGGGACTCTTCGGGTGGGGCGAACTCTGCTTTCGCTTCTTACTCATCGGGGTCCTCCAGCCAGCAGGGGCTCGACGATGCGGCGTTACGCGTCCGGCCCGGCACTCGGCGGGGCGTCTGACCTTCCATCCTTCCCGCGCTCGTCCAGGCAGAAGGAATGACGGCCGGGCGGGTGCTCGGAACGGACGGAAAAGGCGGGGCGGGCGCGCAGTACGACCCCGGGAACCACGCCGGTCGGTGAAATCGCTCGGGTCGAACGTTCACTTAGACCGTCGTGCCTGCCGCTCTTCTTATTTTGACCGGGCTTGTGGTGCCGGTCGGCTCCGGGGCAGGTCGAGCCCGTCGACGGGTCGGACGCATCGTCCGACCCGTTGGCGGCGCGGGGTAGGGGTTAGGTCCCCGCGTCTGATCACCGTTGCACCTTCGGCCGGTATCGGGATGCCACCGCCCCACCACGGGACGGTTCGCTCGGTGTGGCCGCACACGTCGTTCGACCGCTCCGGCCTGTCGGTGCCGCTTTGAGCCGGGGCGGTGTTTGTCGGGAAGGTCCCGCGTCGCCTGTTCGGCGCCGAGGGGCCGAGCTGCGGTTCAGGCTGCGTCATTAAGCACGTCGGCGAGTGCGGCCTGAACCGCGTGTCGCACGCCCGCAAGGTGAACGGCGTCGTCCCGCTCGGCGGCCAGTTCAGCATTAAAGGACTCGACGTCGAGCACGCTGTCGATCGCCCGCTGAAGGATGGCCTGAAGCTCGGCAGGCGGCAGAGCCTCCAGTTCATAAACGTAGTCGCCGTGCTTCTTGACGAAGCCCTTCGTTCGGGAGCTGGACTCCTTCGCCTTCATCCCCGGCGGCAGTCCGTACGAGCGGACCTGATCGGCGTTCAGGGCAACCTTCACGGCATGGATGTCTGTCACGCCGAACTCGTCGCGCATGCTGCGGGCGAACGTCTCGGCGATCGCCTCGCCGTCCCCGTCGAAGTCGGTGACGAACAGCAGGACGAGCTTCGACTTTCCGCTCCGGCGGAACCGGGCGGCGAGGTGGTACTTCGGCGGGCCGGAGCAGAACCCGCGGCCCGTCAGCATGGGGATGCCGTACCGACCGCATACCCGCTGCAGGATGGTCTTCACCGTCAGCTTTTCACAAATGACTTCGATGTAATTCGGCTGGGACTGCTGGAGGTTCCGACGATATCCCTTGGCGAAGTCGGTCAGCTCCTTCGTCAGAAACGACCCCGGGGACTGGAAGAGCGGCCACTTGGCCAGCGGCCGCGTCTCGTCGTCGATCGCCTCCCACGGCAGCTGGCCGGCGATCCTGGCTCGGTTCGCGAGGTCGCTCAACGACTTGTAGCTCTGCTCGTTGTTCTCGTACCGGCTGTCGGGCTTCCTGGCGTGGCGCAGCGGCGGGTCGTTCAGGAGGGCGTAGTGGACCTGCCGCAGCGACAGCGGCCAGTAGGCCCGTCGCGCCGCGATCACGTCCCGGATCGCGGCGAGGAAATCGGCCTTGGCGTCGGTGATGGCCGACCGCTTCCGCAGTTCGCCGAGCTCCATCGCCGGCAACTCCACGCGGCTCTCGCTCTCACGGTGGGCGAGCAACGCCCGGTATTCCTCGTCGGGGTTGGCGTCGATCAGGGCCTCGCGGGCCCTCACGGCCCGGGTCTTTTCCCGCTGGTGATTGTGGTCCCGCAGCAGCTTGCGGAACTGCCCTTCCGTGAAGTCGGTCCGCGCTTCGGGCAGGACCCGACACGGCAGGCTGGTCAGGCCCGCGAGCATGGCCGCGGCGTACCGACGATGCCCGCTGACAATCCACCCGTCGGCGGTGACGATCAGCGGCTCCATGACGCCGCTCGACCCGATGCTCGCCGACAGTTGCGTGATCGTCGGGTCGGTCGGATCTATCGGACCGTAAAGCGTGTCGTTCTCGGGGGATGGGTTGATGCGACACGCCTGCAAATCCGTGATCGGGACATGTCCCGTTTTCGGGGCCTGAACCGGAATCGGGACATGTCCCGATTTGCTGATCTGGGCCCCCTTCGTCCTACCGGCGGCGGGTGATTTCGGTGGCTTGGGCATGGCGTTTCGGATGGGGAGAGGCGAGGGGTGAGGGCGGGACCGGCAACCCGGGGCGTGGGCCCCGGGCATCAGGCGGCGGCCTTGCGGCCCTCGTCGGCCAGCCGGTCAATGGCGACCCGCACCGTCTCCGCGCGCCACCGCAGACACCGCCGCCCGAGCACGACGTCGGCCGGAGGGAACCGCCCGTCGGCGACGAGCCGGTCGAGGTTCCTCGTGGAGATGCTCATGTCCCTTGAAATGTCGATCCGGCTCATGAGCATTGGTCGGACCGGCGTCGGTTCTTTTGCTGGCATAGTCATACCCTCGCATTTATAGACCACCAAATTTTAACCGTACATTCGTTCCGGTTCGACCAGAAAATAAACGACACTTTCGTCACTCGGCGGCGGGGT
>JAQGHJ010000018.1 GCA_028288905.1 Phycisphaerales bacterium
CGATGATGTTGCCGATCGTCATCCGCGGGTTCAGGCTGCTGACCGGGTCTTGGAAGACGATCTGCATCTGCCGGCGGAGCTTCCGCAGGGCCTCGCCGCGGTAGGCGAAGAAGTCCTCGCCCTTGTACCGGACCTCGCCGCCGGTGGCCGGTTGGAGGCGGAGGATCGTGCGGCCGACCGTCGTCTTGCCGCAGCCCGACTCGCCGACGAGCCCGAGCGTCTGCCCCGGGCGGACGTCGAACGACACGTCGTCGACGGCCTTGACGTGCCCGACGGTGCGGCCGAGCAGCCCCCTCTTGATCGGGAACCAGGTGCGGAGGTTCCGGACCTCCAGCAGCGGCCGCCCGGCCGGCGGAGGCACGATGGCCGCCGCCGGCAGCGTGCCGGCCGGTGCGGCGGTCTGGTCGTAGTCGAGGGTTGTCGTGGTCACCGGGGGGCTCCTGCTCGATCTGGCGGGGTCGGTTGTCGAACGTCGCGTGTCGAAGGCAGCGGCACGGGGCTAACGGCCCGCGGTCGCCGCGTACGGGATCACCCCGATCTGATCGACCTCCACCGCCTCGGCCATCGCCGTCCGCTTGTGGGCCAGCACAGGCGGCGGGGCCGAGGCGGCGTCGTACCCGTCGAGCTGGTGGCAGGCGGCCCAGTGGTCCGGTGCCACCTGCCGCAGGTTCGGCTCGTCGGTCGTGCACCGCCGGAGGACCCTCAGCGGCTCGCCGTCGGCCGTGATGTCGACCGTGTCGGCGGCCGGGGCGGCGGCGGCCAGGTCGCACGTCCGTTGGCAGCGGGTGTGGAACTTGCAGCCCGTTGGGAAGCTGGCCGGGTTCGGAACGGTGCCGCGGATCGTGTCCAGCCGGTCCTTGTGCCCGCCGAGCTGGGGGACCGACCGGAACAGCCCCTCGGTGTACGGGTGCAGCGGGCGGTCGAACAGGTCCTCGACCCGGGCGTACTCGACGACCCGGCTGGCGTACATGACGGCGACGACGTCGGCGTTCTCGGCGACCACCCCGAGGTCGTGCGTGATCAGCACGATCGCCATCCCCCGCTCCCGCTGGAGCTTGGCCAGCAGCTCCAGGATCTGGGCCTGGATGGTGACGTCGAGGGCGGTCGTCGGCTCGTCGGCGATCAGCAGCCGGGGCTGGCAGCTGAGGGCCATCGCGATCATCACCCGCTGCCGCATGCCGCCGGACATCTGGTGCGGGTACTCGTGCAGCCGGCGGGCGGGGTCGGCGATGCCGACGTCGGCCAGCGCCCGCTCGGCGATCCTGTACCCCTCGCGGCTGCCGACGCGCTGGTGCAGGGTGACGGCCTCGACGATCTGGTCCCCGATCGTGTAGACCGGGTTCAGGCTCGTCATCGGCTCCTGGAAGATCATCGCCACGTCCTTCCCGCGGACGCCCTGCATCTGCTTCTCGGTCAGGGCGAGCAGGTCCCCCCGGCCGGCGAGGTTGATCGACCCGCCGAGCACCCGCCCCGGCGGCTGGGGGATGAGCCGGAGGATCGAGAGCGCGGTGACGGACTTGCCGCACCCGCTCTCGCCGACGACGGCCAGCGTCTGCCCGGGGAAGACGGCGTACGACACGTCCCGGACCGGGCGGACCTGGCCCCGCTCGGTGTCGAACGCGATGTTCAGGTCGCGGAGTTGAAGTAGCGGTTCGGTTGGGGTCATCGCGGTGATCGTCTTTCTCTCGGTCGGTCCGTCCCTCGTCGCGCCGATTGCTCGCACCCGCTTCCCCGTGGCACGGGTTTGCAGCCCGTGCCGTGCGTACCCGCACGCCTCGGCCCCGTCCGCGTTCCGTTTCGGCCGGGCCTGCGGGTCGGGTGCGTGGGTACACGCACGGGTTGCAAACCCATGCGACGGGGAGCGGCCGCCAGCACCACCGGCCCCCCCTCTCCACCCGTCACGCCGCCTTCTTCAGCTTCGGGTCGATCGCGTCGCGGACGGCCTCGCCGATCAGCACGTACGCGAACACGGTCAGGAAGATGGCCAGCCCGGGGAACGTCGCCACCCACCAGCTGAACCCCGTCCCGCCGGACCGGGCCTGCTCCAGCAGCTGGCCCCAGCTCGGGTCGTCCGGCCCGAGCCCGAGCCCCAGGAAGCTGAGCGTCGACTCCAGCAGGATCGCCCCGGCGATCCCGAAGCTGGCGTTCACCAGCACCGGGGCGATCCCGTTCGGCAGCATGTGCCGGAAGATGATCGTCCGCCGGGCCAACCCGGCCGCCGTCGCGGCCGCGACAAAGTCTTGGTTCCGCAGCCGGAAGAACTCGGCCCGGACGAACCGGGCATCGGACGTCCAGGTCAACAGCCCGATCACGACCATCATCAGGTACAGGCTCCGGCCGAACGACACGGTCACGATCAGCAGCAGGATCAGGGTCGGGATCGCCTCGACGATCTCCAACACCCGCATCCCGAGCAGGTCGAGCCGGCCAGCGAAGTACCCCATCGCCCCGCCGACCGTCACCCCGATCGTCGTCCCGATCCCGGTCGCGATCAGCCCGATCGACAGCGCGACCCGGCACGCGTGGACGAGCCGGCTGAGCATGTCCTCCCGGTATTGGGTGGTGCCGAGCCAGTACGTCCGGCCGGGCGGGGTGAGGGCCTCCTCGATCGGGCGGTCGCGGAGCCGGTCGTTCGGGCTGTACGGGACGAGGGTGCGGACGACGAGGTCGACCTCGCCCCGCTGCTCGGCTTGGCGGTACGACTCGTAGATCGGGTTCGGCGGCGGGCTCACGGCGAACGCCGCGACGACGCACAGCCCCGCCGCCCCGACGGCGGAGGCGAACAGCCGCCGCCGCCCGCCGGCCGCAGCCGACCGGTACAGGGCAACGGTACCCCGTCCCAGCAGCCACCCGGCCCCGAGCAGCGCCGCCGCCGCGACAACGTTGATGGCGACCACCCACAGCCACCCCCCGGCCGACTCGGTCGCCCACACCGGGCGGTACCACGCCAACCGGACCGCCCCGGGCACGACGGCCCAGGCGGCCACCGCCCACGCCGCGACCGCAGCCGGCCAAGCGATCAGCCCAACCGCGCGCCCCGCCCCCGGCCGCCGGGCCAGCACGACGGCGGCGTGGAAGAACAGGACGACCAGCGCGACGTCCAGCGGCCCCAGGTGCCGCAGCAGCGGCGACGACAGCCCGCCACCTTTGAGCCGGTACAGCAGCGGGTGCGAACTGGCCAGGAACGGGGCGAACACCCCGAGCACGACCAGCACGCCGATCCAAGCGGCCCCGGCCCGTGCCCCGGCCTGCCCGAACGTGTCGTACAGCGCCTGCCCAAAAAGCGACCGCCGCCCCGCCGACGACGGGACGGCACCCCCGCCGGCC
>JAQGHJ010000050.1 GCA_028288905.1 Phycisphaerales bacterium
TGCCGGCGGCGGTCTACCTGCGCGCGTTCTTGGTGGGCTCTTTTTAGGACCGCGCCCTCATCTCGCCGGAGAGCCAGCAGCCGATGTTCGTGTCCGGTTTCGGGCTGGTCTGCCAACTCCGCGGCACCGGCGACTCGACCGCCTCGAACGTCGTCCGGCAGTACATGATCAAGGAACTCGCCCGGCACGGGTTCGGCGACACCCGGGTGCCGGGGTTCGAGCGGGTGAACCCGACCGACGTGCTCAAGAGTCCGGCGTACGCGATCGTCCGGGTCGACGCTTACATCCCGCCCGGGGCCCGGAAGGACGATTGGACGGACGCACAGGTGTCGTGCCTGCCGAAGAACCTCACGACCAGCCTTGGGCATGGGGTGCTGTTTGAGACGGACCTGAAGCTCGGCGGGGCGGACGCGGACAACCCGTTCGGGGCCGTCAACGTGCTCGTCCGGACGAAGGGGGCCGTCGCGGTTAACCCGGCGTACGCGCTGGACAATCCGAACTCCACCACCCCGCAGGCCAAGGCCAGCCTTCGGACCGGGACCGTGATGCTCGGGGCGCGGGTGATGCAGGACCGGCCGCTGCTCGTCCAGCTCCGGTTCCCGCAGCGGTCGCTGAGCCGGAAGATCGAGGAGGTCGTCCGCGAGCGGTTCCAGGACGACACGGTCGCCCGGGCCCAGGACGAGGGCGTGGTCGAGCTGTACGTGCCGCCGTCGTTCCGTGGCGACTGGCAGCGTTTCGCCGAGGTCGCCCGCCACCTGTTCGTCCAGAACAGCCCGGCGTTCAACGCCGCCAAGGCCAGGCAGCTGGCCGCCGAGGCGGTGAAGCCCGGGGCTCGGCTGGAGGACATCAGCTATTGCTGGGAGGGGCTCGGCGCGAGCTCGATCCCGCACGTGCTGCCGCTGATGGCCCACGCGGACCCGAAGGTGGCGTTCTTCGCCGCCCGCGCGGCCGCGTTCATCGGCGAGCCGACCGGGGCGGCCCAGCAGCGGCTCATGCAGATGGCCCGGACCGCCGGCCACCCGTACCGGCTGACGGCCGTCCGCACGCTCGGCCGGCTGGAGTCGACAGCCGCCCTGAACCACCTGCTTCGCGAGCTGGTCGACGCCGACGAGGCGACCGTCCGGATCGAGGCGTACCAGGTCCTGGCCCGCAACCGGGACTCGGCCGTCGTCAGCACCGCCGTCGCCCCGGCGTCCGACCCGTCGAGCCAGAAGTTCACGCTCGATCGGGTCGCGACGAACGCCCCGCCCCTCGTGTACGTCACCCGGACCGGTGACCCCCGGATCGCTCTGCTCGGGCGGACCCCGGACCTGAACCTCGCCGTCCCGTTCACCGCCATGGACAACCGCCTGACGCTCGCCGCGCAGGCGGGCGGGCGGCAGGTCATGCTGTTCTTCCGCGCCCCGTGGTGGGTACGCGACGCGAACTCGCCCGCGTCGAAGGATCACCAGGAGCCGGCCCCGGTCAAGGTGCTGAGCCAGCCGGACGTGGACACGATCATCGCCCGGCTCGGCGGAATGGGGGCGGTCGACGCCCAATCGCTGGACTTCAGCTACGGCGAGGTGGTGGCGATCCTGCAGGCGCTGACGACGAACCGGAAGCTGACCGCCCGGGACGCGAAGGGGCAGATGATGATCGCCCGGTTCCAGATGCAGGAGCCGACGCGGATTCGCGAAGACCTGGCGACGGCCACGGTCGTCGACGCGTCCGGCGCGGCGTCGGGAGCGGCCCCGCAGTTCGGCCCGGTCGGTCCGACGCCCGAGCCGGTGAGGACGGACTTCGGCGGGCCCCGCCAGCCGCCGGCGTCGCCGGCCCCCATCGTGGCCGCCGACCGTCCGCCCCAGCCGACGCCCGCGCCGCTCGTCACGTCTGCCCCGGTGCCGGCCAACGGATCGACGGCACCGAGGTTCTAACGCTCGCCGCGGCACGCGGCCCGACGGCCGGCAAAGCCGGCTCTATGCGAGCGCTGCCATAAGCACCCGACCAACCACACCGGGTTGCACCCGGCGGTCGAACGGGTACAACCCCGTGTACGCGCCCTGCGATCCCCGGCCCGTTTGGGGCTGGGGTCGTCCTTCTCCTGTTCGTATCACGGTCACGGAAGACCGCGGCGGTTCCGCCGCCGAACCGCGCCCGCGACGGAACGCGCCATGCGACTGAAGAAGCTGATCCTCCAGGGGTTCAAGAGCTTCGCCGACCGGTCGGAGTTCGTCTTCGACTCCCCCATCACCGGCATCGTCGGCCCCAACGGGTGCGGCAAGAGCAACGTCGTCGACGGGTTCAAGTGGGTGCTCGGCGAGCAGAGCGCCAAGAGCCTCCGCGGCGACGCGATGCTCGACGTGATCTTCAACGGGTCCGGCGGCCGCAAGCCGGCCAACCTCGCCGAGGTCGTCCTCGTCTTCGACAACCCGCGGAAGCTGGACGGCACCCGGACGCTGGCCCTCGACCTGGACGAGGTCGCCGTCGGCCGCCGGCTCTACCGCGACGGCACCTCCGAGTACACCGTCAACAACGGCGCGTCCCGGCTCAAGGCGATCCGCGAGCTGTTCATGGACACCGGCGTCGGCGTCGACGCGTACAGCGTCATCGAGCAGGGCCGGGTCGCCGCGTTGCTGGAGGCGAACCCGGAGGAGCGCCGGCTGATCTTCGAGGAGGCGGCCGGCATCAGTAAGTTCAAGCAGCGGAAGAAGGAGGCCGTCCGCAAGCTCGAGAAGGTCGACCAGAACCTCGTCCGGGTGAACGACATCGTTGAGGAGGTCGAGAAGCGGCTCCGGAGCGTGAAGCTCCAGGCCGGCAAGGCCCGCAACTACCAGGAGCACGTCGCCCGCCTCAACGAACTGCGGCTCGCGTACGCCCTGCAGGAGTACCACACCCTTCACGCCCAGGTGACGGA
>JAQGHJ010000092.1 GCA_028288905.1 Phycisphaerales bacterium
CGGGCTGACACGCTGCCCCTCTCGGGCCGGCCCGGGCCCGGATCGACGCGGCCCCGGGGCGGTCGTCGGAAGCGGCGGCGGCCTGACCCCGGGCCGGGTCGCGCGAGGGGGCGGCCGAGTGAAAGCCGGCCGCCCCCTCGCGTTGCTCCTCAGTTGGTGTCGCCTTTCCGGCTCATTCGGCCGTGATCCGGGACCCGCCGTATGCCATGACGAGGCGATGGGCGTCGGCCGCCCGGCCGGACCGCTCCGGCTTCGGCTCGACGGCCACCGGCGTACGGGTAGACCGCCGCCGCCGCCGCTGATCCTTGCGGTGGACGTCCGCAATTTGACAACATAGTTCGACGAACACCTACTGGTCCACGTCCCCCATCGCCGGACTACCCGGGGACCTTGCGCAGCCGCCTTGATCGCCGTCGCCGCGGCGGAGGCGGTGCTGGTGGTCCTCACCTACCCGCTGGTCTCCTTGCCCCCGTTCGCGGCGTTCGTCGCCGGGGTAGCTGTCGTCGGGACGCTGGGGCTGCAGAGGGCTGCCGGGGACGGGCAATGGCTCGCCCGGGCCACCGGCCTTTCGTCCGCGACCGCCGCCGGCGGATGGCTCGCGGGGACGCTGTGGGCGGCGAACACTTTCGGGACCTGAGCGGCGGCCGACGGCGCGCGACCCCGCCCGGGTGGCCCTGCGGTTACACTGCCCGCCGCATGCCCGGCCGGAGCAAACATCCAGCGCCGACCGCCCTGCACTCCTTGGCCGCCGCAACGTACGCGGTGGCGATGCTGGCCGCCGTCTGCTCGACCGGCTGCCGGCGCGAGACGAATGGGGGGCGCGTCCGGCCCACCCCGGCCACGTCGGCTGCCTCGACCCGCCCCGTCCCGGCCACCGTGCCCGCCGACCCCTACGGCGCCTACGCCGCACGGATCTCGCCCGTGATCGACGCCGTCGAGGCGTTCCAGACGACGTGGCGTTCGGTCGGGTTCGCGGCACCGGACGCGGGGTGGGCGCGGGTGGCGGACGCGTCGGCGGGCGTCGCGTCGGCGACGCGCACTTGGCGGGACTCGCTCTCGGACGTCGAGCGGGATTACGGGTCGGCCCGCCGGGTGACGGTCATGGCGAGCAACGTCGACTCGGCGGTTAGGCTCGCCACGATCGGCCGGCGGGACGCCGTCGTAACCACCGGCGAGACGCGGCCGTTCCAGCGGGCGGTCGGCCGGTCGAACGTCGACCGCGAATTCGACCTCGCCCGCGGTTCCTACCGGCTGGCCGAAGAGGATCTCACCGCGATCAGGCGGTCGATCGACTCCCGGGACGGGCAGCCCGATCCGACCGGCGGACAGGACCCGCGGTAGCCCGCTCCCGCCCGCCACATCCGGACGGCTCATTTCGACGTCACCCGGGTGCGACCGCCGGTACGGTCCCGACCAATGCCCCACCGCCTGTTCACCGTCGTGTCGGCCCTGTCCCTGCTCCTCCTGTTCGCGACACTGGCCGCCTGGATTGCGTCGGCCCGCGGCTGGGAACTGACCCGGTGGCACGTCCCGCCACCGCAGCCCGTCGACGGCGCGGGCGGCGGGCCGGTGGTAACGGGCATGATGGTGGAAGGTGCAGGCCTGCACTTCGAGGAGTACCGGCCGTTCCCCGGGCGGATGGTCGGGCCGGCCATCGGCGGGGACGCGGCGGCAAAGGACCGTTTCGTCGCCGGCGTCGAACAGGCCCACCCGCACGAGGCGTACTGGTCGTTCGGAGGGTTCGGCCGCTTCGCGTTCTACCCGTTCGTGTTGGCCGGGGACCGCCTCGCGCTCTCGGGCACGTACCGGGTTCTGATCGTTCCATTTTTGTTCGTCCTCGCCGCCGCGGCCGTCCTGCCGGCTTTGTGGCTCGCCGGCTGGATGCGTCGCCGGGCCCGCCGCCGGGAGGGCGGGTTCCCGGTCGGGGCCCAGGGCGACGCGGGCGGGTAGGATGTGGGCGACGAACGGGACCGGCACCCCGAACGGGGAGGGCACGATGGAACGAAGGCCGAAACGGCGGACGCCGCGGCTCGTGACGGCGGGTGCCGTCGTGTTCCTCGTGTCGTTCGGCGGCATGGTGGCCGTCATGTCCCGGGCGTTCGACCTCGGCGCGGCCGGCGGGTCCGACGCGGACGTGCGGGCGGCGATCGACGTGGCATTCCACCCGGCGTTCAACTACGGGTTGGCGGCCGGGCTGCTGCTGATCCTGGTCGGGCTGGTGACGGCGCGGCGGGGCAGGACCCCCTGACCGGATGGTTCCCGATTTCGGGCCGGGGAAGGGGACGCCCGCGTGACGTGGCACTGGTCGTACAGGACGCTGCCGGACGGTGAGAAGGCACGGGTTTGGGGCCTTGCCTACCGGAAGGCGCGGCGACGGCCCGGCGCCGGGGTGCTCGTCGTCGCGGGGGCCGGCGGTCGGGGCGGCGTCGGGGGTCCGACCAATGAACGGCGATATGTCACCCGGCGGAAACGGGCTTGCGAGTGTGCCATGGACAACAACGCCTGCGACGATTGCGGCCGGCCCGCGTCGGTGCACGTGACCGAGATCCGCGACGGCCAGAAGGTTGAGCGACACCGGTGCGCGGAGCACGCCGGCGTCGCCGGGACCAAGGGTCTTGCTCCCGGACAGATGCTCGCCAACGGTGTCCCGTGCTCTACGGTCGAAGAGGCAATGACTCGCGGGATGATGGACAATCTGCTCGCCACGACTAACTTCGCCCGGCGGCACGGACGGATGCCGGCCACCGTCGAAGAATTGCGAGAGGGAATGTCTTTGCCGGACGATTTTGTGGGCGTCGAGATCGCGGACTCCGATCTGCGGGCGCAGCTCAAGTGGGTCGACGGCTTGATCGCATTCTGCCGGGCACACGGGCGTATGCCCCAGACCCCCGACGAGATGCCGCCGGAGCCGGCCGCCGGATAACCACGCACTGCAACGGACCGGGCGGGCGGCCGTCCCGAAGTGGGTTTTTGGGCAGACACCAGGGCTTTTGGGCGAACCACTATTTTTGGCAAAGCCGCTCGACCGCGGCCGGCGCGGGGCCGCCGACGGTCGTGTGGAGCGATGTTGCCGGCACGCGGGAGGTCGACGCGACCAACCCCGGCCACCCCCTGAGAGCGGGAGGGACCGCCGAGCCCGTGCCGGCTGGGGTCAGTCGGCGGCCGGCCGGGTCGCGGCGGGTCGAGTGGCGGCCGGGCGGGTGACGGGCAACCAGGTGTAGGACGGCCGCCGCAGCGGGACCAGGATGCCGCCGTCGACGCGCCGCCCCGTGCCGGCCGGGGCCGCGATCACGACCACCGCCCCCGTGTCCGCCAGCGACGGGTCGGTCACCAGGACCTCCCACGCGCGGTCGACATCCGCCCGGGGGACCGACACGCCCCCGGCGTCGACCGCGGCCCTGATCCCGGTCCGGGCCAGGGCGTCGCGGAGGCGCGGGCCCGGCGACGGCCGCGCCGGCCGCCCCTTGGCGTCCACGACTTGCCCGACCGCCGGCCACAGGGCGAGGGGCACGTCCTGCGTGCCGTCCGGGTCGCCCTCGGGGTGGACGGTCTTGCAACCGGCGACCGCCAACGCGACCGCGCAGGCGAGGCTCGCGGCACGTCGCTTCATCGGAAACACCGCCTTCCCGGGGGGGCGTGTGGTGGCGCGGCTCCGGTATCGGCGCTCGCGACAGCGCTGTCGGAATCATGTTGACTCCGCCACGCGCCCGCGGTCAAGTGACCGCGATGACCGCCGTGCGGACATTCGCGGCCGGGCTGGCCTTCGCCGTGGCGGCCGGGTGCCGCGACCTCGACTACCTCCCGCCCCGGTCACAGCCGGTCGCTCTGGACCCGGGCTGGCGGGCGTACGCCGAGCGGAACGTCGGGCCGTGCGTGCGGGACAGCCACCCGCCGGCCGACGCGGTGTCACCGCCGGGCTACGTCGCCGTCTCGTACGTCCCGTCCGAGGACGCGACCGTGATGGAGGCGGACGGGGAGGCGGACGGCGGGCCGGGGCCGGCGCACTACTTCGTGGTGTGGCGGCGGGCCGGCCGTCCCCCGCCCCCGGAAGCCGATTGGGGCAGGGGGCGCGTGATGGTGTACACGTTCGCCAACCCGGCCGACCGCGAGCGGTTCGACCCGTGGCCGACCCGCCGGGCGAATCAGCCCGGGCCGGGGGAGCCTCAGTCGCTGTACGAGCCCCGCCCGGGGGAGCCCCGGCCGTTGTCCGGGCCCCGCCCGGCCTCGGCCCCGACGCCGGTCCCGCCCGAGATGGAGCGGCGGTCGAACACGGACCCCGGGCCGGACGACTTCCTCCACCGCCATTGAACCCCGATGCTCCGCCGCCCGCTCATGATCGCGTCGGCCCTGTCCCTGCTGCTGGCCGTAGCCGCGGCGGCCGGCTGGGCGTTCGGGCCCCGGTCCGCCAACGGGGCCGCGGGCCCGCTCCT
>JAQGHJ010000368.1 GCA_028288905.1 Phycisphaerales bacterium
TCCGCGCCTTGCTACGCGGCGTGCGCGACCGGCAACGCCAAGGGCTGATTACCCGTGCTCAGCAGATCACTGGGACCGTGAAAGCATTGCGAGGATGCGCGCGAGCAACCCGATTGAATGTTCGGCATCAATTCGAACTGGGGGCGGCCGACATCCCACGGTTTTACGATGAGGCACAGGCAAGGCGCACTCTACGCTTCATCCGTCGGCATCGGAGGTCTGGCGTGCTGACGGATCGTGAGGCGATCGCCTGGTCTGTGTCGACTCTCGCGGAGGCGGGCCGCTCCCCGGTGCTCAACGCCCGGCACCGTGCGTTGCTCGGGCCGAACGGCTTCCCACCACCCGTTTACATGTGACGTGTCGGCACGCCAGTGAAGTTTGGCACGGTCTAGCGACCGTTCCTTGTTTGCATCGCTTGCCGCAGTCCCATATGTTTTTACGCTGATTTCTTGGCTCCGGCGTACGGCCGGCCATGCTCCCGCTTCCCGAAAGGATCTTCCCCATGCCGCTGATGACGACCAAGCCGATGTTCGACCTCGCCTACGACGGCGGCTTCGCGATCGGCGCGTTCAACGTCAACAACATGGAGCTGGCGCAGTCGATCATCGACGCCTGCGTGAAGGAGAGCTCGCCCTGCATCCTGCAGATCAGCAAGGGCGCCCGGAAGTACGCGAACATCCGGTACCTCAAAGCGATCATCGACGCCGGCGTGGCCGAGAACCCGAACGTCCCGATCGCCGTCCACTGCGACCACGGGGACACGATCGAGCTGATCGACACCTGCATCAAGGACGGGTACACGTCCGTGATGATCGACGGCAGCCACCACGAGTACGAGAAGAACGTCGCCCTGACGGCCGAGGCGGTCAAGCACGCCCACGCCGCCGGCGTGGTCGTCGAGGCCGAGCTGGGCATGCTCGGCGGCATCGAGGAGGACGTGGTCGGGCTCGACGCGGCCGAGTACGAGAAGAACATCGAGAAGTTCCTGACCGACCCGAATGAGGCGAAGGACTTCTACGAGCGGACGAAGATCGACAGCTTGGCCGTCGCGATCGGGACGAGCCACGGCGCGTTCAAGTTCAAGCACGAGGCCAGGCTCGCGTTCGACCGGATCGAGGAGATCATGAAGACCTGCCCGGGGCTGCCGCTGGTCATGCACGGCAGCAGCAGCGTGCCGCAGGAGTTCATCGACCTCGTGAACAAGTACGGCGGGGCGATGCCGAACGCCAAGGGTGTGCCCGAGGACCAGATCGCGATGGCCGTCCAGAAGTACGGCGTGTGCAAGGTGAACATCGACACCGACCTGCGGCTGGCGATGACGGCCAAGATCCGGGAGGTGTTCGCGACGAAGGCGGCCGAGTTCGACCCGCGGAACTACCTCGGGCCGGCCCGGGAGGCGATCACGAAGATGGTG
This sequence comes from Phycisphaerales bacterium, assembly GCA_028288905.1. Classification (GTDB taxonomy): domain Bacteria; phylum Planctomycetota; class Phycisphaerae; order Tepidisphaerales; family Tepidisphaeraceae; genus Humisphaera. The sequence goes on from JAQGHJ010000368.1 coordinate 1,415, forward strand.
CAGCGGAAGCTGCACATGCTGAACAGCGCCGGCAAGGCCGAGGCGGTGAACAAGCAGTGGGAGAAACTCGGCAAGCCGATGCCGGGGTACTACGGCAAGACGAAGGCGGCGTGAGCATGCCGAGAGCGGCCCGACGCCAACCCCGGTCGCGGAGCCGGGCCGCCTCAACGCCGACCGTCCGAACCGTCGGGCGGTCGGCGTCTGCCTTAAAAGGTGTTTAAGAAGTCGAACGGCCCCATCAGTGACACGGGCTTCCAGCCCGTGCGCACGGCCCCGGCTGATCCCAGATTTGATACGCCAAAGCGCGCACCGCTGACGCCGCTCGCACGGGCTGGAAGCCCGTGTCACTGACGAGCCCGTTCGACTTCTTAAACACGTTCTTAGGGTGCCAGCCTAGCTGGCCGCGTCCGGAGGAGACAGGATGGGCTACGACTTGACGGCCCATGTGCCTAAGGCCCCGCCGTACGACCCCTGCCAAGTCTTCCCATCCGACGAATTGTGGGAAAAGTTCGCGTACCTGGAGATGGGTGCCCGAAGTTCGGACGCCCGAATCTTGTTCGAGGTGCTCGACGCCGTCGAGTATGACAAGATCGTCAGCGGCAGCGGAATCGGTCGGTGCTTCGCCGCTGCGCCAGTGGCCACTGCGTTCCGGGCGCTCTGCCAGTTCTACCTGGAAGGCCGGGCGAGCATCCGGTCGGTCCGATTCCTCGCTCAGGTTGCCGAGGTGGCCGAGTTCGAGCCTTGGATTTACATCGACTTCGGGTGAGTCGCGAGCGGGCGAACGCCCAGAGCTGTCAGCCGAACCGCGGTTTGGAGGTCCATCACCATACCCGGCCAAGGATCCACCGGAGACGTCATCGCGGCCGTGTGCAGCTTCTTCATCCCAGGGCTCGGGCAACTCGTGTAGGGCAGGGTGGTGACGGCCGTGATCCACTTCGTTCTGGCCGCAGCACTTTGGATCGTCTTCATGGGCTGGATCGTGCACCTCTGGTCGATCTTCGACGCCGCGATCTGGAAAGGACGCCGACAGCTGTCGACGGGGTTCGACGTCGTCCGGAAGTGAGGGGCCTCCGCCGTGCGTCGGTCGGGTCCGCTGGGTCGGTCCGCCATCCGTCCCCGCGCCGCGGGTTGCCCCTTCGATCGCACGAGCTGAGAAATACCGCCATGACGAGTCTCTACCCCCGCGGCTTCCTGTTCGCCGCCACGTTCTGCATCTTCATCGCCGGCTGCGGCAAGTCCGACACGTCAACCCCCAAGGCCGCCGCCAAGACGTTCGCCGCGGCCATGACGACGGGCGACGCCGACGCGGCCAAGGCGGCGAGTACCGGGGCCGACGCGAAAATGATCGAGTCGATGGCCAACGCGTTCGGCAGCTACAAGAAGCTGCACGACGCGGCCGCCGCCAAGTTCGGCGAGGAGGGCAAGAAGCTGGGCGCGATGGGCGGTAGCGTGGACGACGACCTGGTCAAGAAGCTCGCGGACGCGACGGAGACGATCACCGGGGACACGGCCACCGTCGCGCCCAAGGACGGCAAGGCGATGAAGCTCAAGAAGGTCGACGGGGCGTGGAAGGTCGACATGAGCGAAATGGCCGGCCCGATGGCCGCCCTCGGCAGCCAGATGTTCGACAAGATGGGCAAGGCGGCGAAAGTGACGGCCGACGAGATCGCGGCTGGGCAGTACAAGACGATCGACGAGGCCCAGGCCGCGTTCACGAAGAAGGCGATGTTCGGCCCCTGATCCCGACGGCCGTTGTTCGACGTTGGCCGAACCGCACCCGAGTGACACCGCGGGCGGTCGGGGCGAGAATCGGCGGAATGCCCTTCGTCCCCCAAGACCTCCGCATCGACTACGGCCGCGGGCAATTGTCCGAAGCCGACGCCGCGGCCGACCCGGTCGCGCAGTTCGCCCGCTGGTTCGCGGACGTGCGGGCGGCCGACGTCCCGGAGCCGAACGCGATGACGGTGGCGACGGCCGACGCCGGCGGGGCGCCGTCGGCCCGGGTCGTGCTGCTCAAGAGCTTCGACGAGCGCGGGTTCTGCTTCTTCACGAACTACGACAGCCGCAAGGGTCGGGAGCTGGCGGCCAACCCGCGTGCCGCCCTCTGCTTTTACTGGCAGCCGCTGGAACGGCAGGTGCGGGTGGAGGGGGCGGTCGAGCGGGTCGACCGGGCCGAGAGCGAGGCGTACTTCCGCAGCCGGCCGGCGTCGGCGCAGGTCGGGGCGTGGGCGTCCCGCCAGAGCGCCGTCATCGGCGGGCGGGAAGAGTTGGAACGGAGGGAGGCCGAGCTGGCCGAGCGGTACGCCGCGGCGCCGGTCCCGCTGCCGGACTTCTGGGGCGGATATCGGGTGGTGCCCGCGGTCGTCGAGTTCTGGCAGGGCCGCCCCAGCCGGCTCCACGACCGACTGCGGTACACCCGGGGCGCGGAGGGCCGGTGGGCGATCGAACGCTTGTCGCCCTAGGCGGGTGCGTCGGGATGGGAACACTTCCCGTGGCATGGGCGTCCTGCCCATGCTTCAACCAATATTTGCAGTGCGGCCCCGCAGTCCTGCCCTCCCCGACCCTCCACACGGGCGAGACGCCGGTGCCACGAGGAAGCCGGCCACAGTCGTGCGGCCACACGGTTACCAGAGGCAGCCTCCGGCGGGGCGCGGCGTCGAAGCCGACGACGGCAACGGGTTCACGGCGGACGGCAAACGATGAACGAGAGGTCCTACTACGGAAAAACTCACGACCCGCGCGCGGAGATCGGGCGGGCCCGTTCGTCGCGGCGGATGCTTGTGACCGGCGGGGGCGGGTTCATCGGCCGGGCGGT
>JAQGHJ010000131.1 GCA_028288905.1 Phycisphaerales bacterium
CCCCGTCGGGCGAGCGTTCGACCACGTACCCCGTGGCCCCGGCGACCGGGGCCCAGGTGACCGTCACCGCCGTCCCGGACCCGAGGGCGACGCCCGCGGCCGCCGGGGCCGGCAGGGCGTTTTCGGCCGGCGGGACGACCGGCGGGACCGCCGCCGCCCGGACCTCGTACGCCCCGACGTCCCCGTAGTTCCCGTGCGACCGGACGACGGCGTAGTAGTCGCCGGCCGGCAGGTCGAGCGTGACGGCCGCGTCGATCTTCAGCGGGTCGTCGGCCGAGGCGAGCAGGGTGCCGTCGGCCGCGTACACGTCGAGCTTGCCGTCCAGGGCGGACGGGGAGTCTGGGACGAGCGACAGCGTGTACCGCCCGCCGGCGCTGTCCAGGTGGTACGCGTCGGCGTCGGACAGCCGCTCGACGACGCCGAACGCGGTCCGCACGCCGCCGGTGCCGGCGGCCAGATCGGCCGCGGCGGCGGGCGCGTCCCCGACGTCGTCCGGGCGGAACCCGTCCCCGCCGGCCGGCTCGAACGGCTTGACCTTCGACGCGATGACGGCGACGTCGTCCTGGGCCGCCCCGGCCGACGTCGCCGGGTGCCCGTACGTCCACTTCGGCGGGGTGCCGTCGTAGTCGATCCCCATCGTCACGCCGTGGATCGCGTCGAGCCGGGACCGGTACTCGGTCGTCTTCGTCCCGGCCGCGTCGTACAGGCTCTGGTGCTGGAGCGAGAAGTTGTGCCCGAGCTCGTGCAGGACGCCGCTGGTCCGGGTGAGCAGGTCCGACGCCTGGTTGAACGCGCTGGGCCGGGGGCCGCCGAGCTGCAGGTACGAGTACCCGCCGGACACCCCGTTGCTGATGATGCTCCAGGAGAAGTTCTTCGCGGTCGACGCGAGGTTGGCCGGCTCGACGGTCGTCACGTTCACGTCGAACGGGGCCATGAACGACGCGACCCGCCGCCACCCTTCGGCGACCGCGGCCGCCTCGGTCGCCCCGAACGCGGCCGCGTTCCCGTCCGTGTTGTACGGGGTCCAGTTCTCGGCCCCGGTGAACCCGTTCCCGGCCCACCCGTCGAAGTCGAGGAACACGGTAAACGGGGCCGCCGGCCGGGAGCTCAGCAGCGGCAGCCCGTCGGCCCGGGCCGCGAAGTTCGCCGCGGCCGCCCCGTAGATCCCGCCGCCGAAGATCGCGGCCCCGTTCACCTGCCCCGGGGCCGCCCCGACCGGCTCGTCGTCGGCCGGCGCGGCGGAAGCCGGCGGGTTGATCTTTGGGGTGCCGACGCGCGTCTTGGCGATGACGGTCTGGGGCCCGCCGGGGGCCAGGTCGTCGTCCATCGTCAGGCTCGACCGCCCGGTCAGGGCGGCCGCCAGAGCCGACCCGGTCAGCGCGTGGACGGCGCAGAACAACTGGCGTTGCTCGAGCCCTTCTACCACTGCGCGCAAGAACGACCGCCCCCTGTGCCGTCGCACACGATCAAACGACATGAATCGCTCCGAGAACAAACGGGAAATACGGAAGAGCCCCTAGGTGAGTTGCCGGCGGGGATGATCGCGGGCCGGCGCGGCCAAGTCAACCGAATTCGGGCTGGGCCCGGTCGGACGCCCTGGGTGGAGTCGGACCCGGCGAAACCGGCACCGATCGGGTAGAACAACCCGTCGGCCGCGACGGCCCCTTCGGCGTCGACGGCCGACGCCCGCGCGACGCCGGAAAGGAGCCCGACCCATGATGGACCGATCGATCCTCGACACGCTGATGGAGGCCGCCTACCAGCAGGCGCTCAAGGGGTACAACGAGGGCGGGCTGCCGATCGGCAGCGTGCTTGCCGACCGGCGGGGGATCGTGCTGGCCGTCGGGCACAACCTGCGGGTGCAGACCGGCGACCCGACCGCCCACGCCGAGGTCGCGTGCATCCGGTCCGCCGGCCGGCGGCGGGACTGGCCGGACCTCGTCCTCGTCAGCTCGCTCAGCCCGTGCGTGATGTGCACCGGCACGGCCCTGCTCTACAAGATCCCGGAGGTCGTGATCGGGGAGAACGAGAACTTTCTCGGGGCCGAGGACCTGTTCGCCGCCCGCGGCGTGCGGGTGACGAACCTGCAGCACGCCGGCTGCAAGGAACTGATGGCGAGGTTCGTCCGCGAGCGTCCGGACCTGTGGAACGAGGACATCGGCGTGCCGCCCGGCGCGAAGCCGGCGTAGGCCGGCGGGCGCGAGGGGGGTGGGCCCGGCTACGGTCCGCGGGAGTGGCCGTGCCGCGTCCTACCGCCGGCGGCGGCGGCGGCCGGCCGCGGCGATGCCGACGGCCCCGGCTAGCAACCCGGCGGCGGCCGGCTCGGGCACAACCTGTACCCCGTCCAGCGAGAACGCCCGGGTCTCCCCGGCGGCGTTGCCGCTGTTCCCGAACTCCAGCACCCCGCCGGCCAGCCCGGTCGTGTTCGTCGACGCGGTACGCCAGTTCAACGTCCCGGACGTGAACGTCGCCCCGGGGTTCGCCAAGTCCGTGACCGACCCGACGTAGGTCTTGGTGGCCGGGTCGGTCGTGATCGTGAACCGGTAGGTGGCCCCGGACGTCAGGGCAATGCCGCTGTCGACCAGCGCCCCGCTCGTGAACGCGTTGGTGGTCGCGCTGGCGTTGTAGAACTCCCACCGTTTTGCGACGAACCCCGGCGTGCTGGTGGCCGGGTCGGCCCCGAACGCCCCGACGAGCCACTCGTTCGACGTCGCCGTGGTCGAGAGCGCGGTCGCGTCGCCGAACGCCTGGTACCGGTCCGCCCCGTTCGTGAAGTTGCTCGTAAGGCTGGCCGCCGACTCGTCGATCCGCATCGTCCAACTGATCGTGTGCCGGGCACCGAGCGAGACGGCCGGGTCCGTCGCCCCGCCGTACTTGCGGCTCCACGCCCCGGTCGCGGCCGCCGTCGTGCCAGCCGAGGTGGCGACGAGGTAGTTCCCGCCGCCGTCCACCGGGGTCGTGTTGGTCACGGAGCCGGCGATCGTACCGGCGGTGGTCCAAGCCGCCTGCCAACCGCCGCCGGCCGTCCCCCGGAACGTGTCAGGGGCTGGGGTGGCCGTCCCACCGTTCGTCGTGTCGTTCCCGCCGTCGAAGGTCGCGACCGTCGCCCCGCCTGCCGCGGGGGCCAACACCGACCCGATTACGACCACGTATCCGCCGGCCCTCGCCAAACGATGTGAACCCATGTTGTGATTCCCTCCGCGCCGCCCGCCTGCCCTGGCGGCCCCCGCCCCGCCGACCGTTGACGTCGGCCTGGGACGCGAGGCGCACGTTCGCTTCCGCCGACCCCTATGTAGGGCCGGGTCAGGTCCCACGCAATCAAAATTAGTCGCGGCCCCCCCCAGGGGGCGGACGAGTCAGCCGAGCCCGGGACCGAGGTAGTAGGGGTCAACGCGCGCCGCGTTCGTCCAGTTCCCGGGCCACCGCCGCGTGGCCGGTCGTCACTTCGTCGCGGCCCGGGCCGTCGTCGGCGTCGCCACGGCCATCGCGGCAGATCCGCTTGTACTCCGACTCCAGGGTCTTGAGTTGTTCGTCCGTCAGGGCGTCGAGGTCGATCATCCGGTTCCGGGCGCCTTGGGTGGCCTTGATCAGTTCGTCGAGCTTCAGGTGGATGCCCTTGGCGTCCCGGTTCTGGGTGTTTTGGATCAGGAACACCATCAGGAACGTGACGATCGTGGTGCCCGTGTTGATCACCAGCTGCCACGTGTCCGAATAGCCGAACACGGGCCCGCAGGCCGCCCACCCAACGATGATCAGCAAGGCCGTCAGGAACGCCCAGGGGGAGCCGACGGCGCGGGCGGCGACGGCGGCACATTTGCGGAAGGCATCGTTCATCGCGCTCCGGTGTGGGGATTACGGCAGCGGGGCGGCGGCCGACCTGATCGTCGTGGGCTGGCCCCTTGGTATCGACAGACGGCGGACGCCGGCCGGGAGGTTTTCTGACCGTGAACCCCACGCCCGCCGCAAGCTCCCGACGCGGCCCTCGGGGCTTCGCACGCGGGTCAAATGGATCCTAAGGAAACGCCCGGCGGGCGATCCGGCGGCAACCGACCCGCGTACGATCGGTATCATTTCGTGCCGGCCGGCCTCGCGAGGAGCGAGCCGCCGGCGGCCGTCTTGTCACCCCGTTGGTTAGCCCGCCATGCGCCCAGGCCTCGTCCCCCCCGTCGCCCCGTGCTTCGTCAGCCACAACCTGGCCCTCGGCGGGGCCCAGATCGCGGTGTTGCGGATGATCCGCGCGCTGCCGGACTGGGTGCGGGAGCAAACCTCGCTTTACGTGCAGGCCGACGACCTGCCGCTGCTGGAGCCGGCGTTGGCCGCCGGCTTCAGCTGCAAGACCGTGACGACGAAGCCGGTCGACGACCCGTCGTGCTACGTGCTGAGCTACGGCAACCTCGCCGGGCTGCCCGAGCGGCCGACGTCGCTGCTGCTGCACTCGTGGGACGACGAGGGATGGCGGTTCATCAACAAGGCCTACGGCTCCGCCCGCGGCTGGCGGGTGGCGGGCGTGAGTCGGCAGGTCCTCGACCGGTTTCAGCCGTTCGTCGAGGCCGGCGGGCACACGGTCGCCGGCGTGCTGCCGCCGCCGGTGACCGAGTTCGCCCGGGTGAAGGGCCGCCGCTCGCCCAGCCGCATCGTCGTCGGCTGGATGGGCCGGCCGCTGGAATCCAAGGGGCTGATGTCGTTGCCGTACCTGCTGAAGCAGGACGAGCGGCTCGTCGTCCGCTGTTTCACCGGGGCGGTCACCGGCGGGCACCCGTACACCCGCCGGGTGCAGGCCGAGGCGATGGCGAAGTTCCTGGCGCTCACCGACCAGCTCGGCGTCCGCGGCCGCCTCGACCTGCGGCCGCTCGAGTTCGACCCGTTCCACTACAAGGACCGGCTCAAGGGCTGCCACGTCCTGCTCGGCAACAGCCGCCGCGAGGGCTTTTTGCTGACCGCGGCCGAGGCGCTGAGCTGCGGCGTGCCGGTCGTCGTCACCCGCGACTGCGGCGTGGCCGAGTTCGTGCAGGAGGGCGTGAACGGCACCGTCATCGACTGGCACGACGACCCGCGGACGCTGGCCAAGCGGTGCCACAAGGCGATCGGGCGGGCCGTCGGCTACAGCGCCGTCGACTGCCTCAAGAGCGCCCAGACCCTGTCGACGGCCGCCCTGTATCGCCAGACGTACGGCAACGTGCTGGCCGACCTGACCGGCACGGCGTTGCAGCACGAGGCCCCGCGGGTGACGGTCGGGCTCCGCATCCACAAGGGCATGCGGATCGACCACCTCGACGCGGCCGCCAGCAGCCTCGCGTCGCAGACGTATAAGCGGTTCAAAACGGTGCTGTTGGTCGACGGCCCCTGGGCGTACGGCGAGCAGCTGGCCGCCCGGTACGACCTGCCGCTGATCTGCACCGGCGAGGAGCCGGACATCACCCACTGCTCGTGGCTGCACCGCCAGGCCGTGGCCGCGTGCGACACGGAGTTCTACAAGCCGCTCGACTACGACGACCAACTGCTGCCCGGGTATCTGGAGCGCGCCGTCGCCACGCTCGACCGCGAGAAGGCGGACGTGTACGGCTGCCTGCTGACGAGCCTGGAGGGTGGGGAGTTCTCGGCGCGGTGGTGGCCGAACAAGCCGGTCGAGACGATGTTCACGGGCAACTCGGACCACAACCAGTTGCCGCACTCGTCGGTGCTGATGCGGGCCGAGGCGGCCCGGCGGGCCGGCAACTACAACGAGCGGGCCGTCGGGCTCGGGGCGGACGACTACCAGCTCTGGTA
>JAQGHJ010000137.1 GCA_028288905.1 Phycisphaerales bacterium
CCGGCAACGTGCGCGAGCTGAAGAACATCATCGAGCGGTGCCTGATCGAGAGCGGCGGGGACACCGTGCGACTGCCGCACCTGCGGCTGTCGCCGCGGGCGGGGCGGGGGCCGGCCCAACCCGCCGCCCCGGCCGCCACCCTATCCGCGAACACGTCCGGCACGGGTGCCGACCCAGCCGCTGACCTGCCGTTGAACCTTGAGGAGGCGGAGGCACTGCTCATCAAGCGGGCGCTCGCCGAGACCGGCGGAAACATCGCCGAGGCCGCCCGCCGGCTCGGGGTGAACCGGACCCGCATTTACCGAAAAATGAGCGGGCAGGCGTAGCGCGGGTGGCCGTTCGTTCCCCGGTGGGTCGGTGTTGCGCGGGCGTTGCGGCGCGCACCCGGTGCAACAGGTGAAACACCCGCGGCGCGCCACAGGCCACGGCGAGGCGGTCGGGGGCTTGCCCTAACGGCGAAGCCGACTCGGCTCGCCGCCGGTCGCATCGGCCTACCGTGGGCATCTGCGTTGGGAGTGCGAGCCCTGCGGCCGGGGTAGCCGTCGCGGCGCAGGCAGCATTCCGGCGTCCCTTCATCGCCACGCTCGCCGCTCGAGCAGGTACGCCCCGCTGGCACGCGGCGTGCAAGAGTCGGACGAACCCGCCAGCGCCCGCCGCCTTAACGCGCCGCGGCTCAACCGACGCCCCAACCGACTCCGGTGACCGCAATCCCGGCGCAGGTCCAAATCCGTCAACGCGCCGGCCACCGGGCCGACCCCCGCGGACGGTACCGGACCGCTCCGGGTGGAGATCACATCCATGAACCCCGCAAACCCCGTGAGCGTCGACGCCGAGCCGTACTCGTTCGACCTGGTCCCGGAGGCGTGCGCGCTGCTGATCATCGACATGCAGCGGGACTTCCTGGAGCCCGGTGGGTTCGGCGAGATGCTCGGCAACGACGTCTCGCAGCTCCGCCGGACGATCGAACCGAACCGGCGACTCCTGTCGGCGTGGCGGTCGCTCGGGCTGCAGGTGCTGCACACCCGCGAGGGGCACCGGCCCGACCTGACCGATCTGCCGCCGGCCAAGCGCGTCCGCGGGCGGAGCGCGACGTGCATCGGCGACGCCGGGCCGATGGGCCGCATTCTCGTCCGCGGCGAGGCCGGTCACGACATCATCCCTGAGCTGTACCCGACGGCGGGCGAGCCGGTGATTGACAAGCCGGGCAAGGGGGCCTTCTTCGCCACCGACCTGCACGCGATCCTCCAGAACCGCGGGGTCAAGCAACTCGTGGTCACCGGCGTGACGACCGAGGTGTGCGTGAACACGACCGTCCGCGAGGCCAACGACCGCGGGTACGACTGCCTCGTCCCCGCCGACTGCGTCGGCTCCTATTTCCCGGAGTTCCAAGAGGCCGGGCTCAAGATGATCAAGGCTCAGGGCGGGATCTTCGGCTGGGTATCCGACTCGGACCGGCTCTTGGCCGCCCTGATGTGACGCGCTTTCGCCGCCGCACTCTGCCACGCCGACGCCCGCCCAAACCGTCCGCGCCCCAACTACCCGCGCCAACCACCGCTGGGAGACACCTGCCATGAAAGCTACCGCGACCGCCAAGCCCGCCCTGTGGGTCCCGGGCGACTGGAACGCGTTCTTCGGGTTCGGGACGAACATCCTGGTCAACCTGCTGACGCTGACCGGGCTGATGAAATTCGTCCTGAAGATGCCCGACGACCTGATCTTCCGCCGCATCCTGCCCGCCACGGGGCTGATGCTGTTCCTGAGCACCGTCTACTACGCGTGGCTGGCTTACCGGCTGGCGAAGCGGACCGGCCGGACGGACGTGTGCGCCTTGCCGAGCGGCATCAGCGTGCCGCACATGTTCATCGTCACCTTCGTCATCATGGGGCCCATCGCCGCCAAGACTGGCAACCCGGTCAAGGGCTGGGAGGCCGGCCTCACCTGGGTGTTTATCCAGAGCTTCGTCCTAATGGTCGGCGGGTTCGTCGCCCCGCTCATCCGCCGGATCACCCCGCGGGCGGCCCTGCTCGGCACCCTGGCCGGCGTGTCGGTCACGTTCATCGCGATGCGGCCGGCGCTGGAGATGTTCCTCAACCCGGTGATCGGGTTCACCTGCTTCGCCATCATCCTCGCCAGCTGGTTCGGCGGGGTGAAGTACGGCAAGGTGCCGGCCGGACTGGTCGCGATCGCCGTCGGCACCGTCATCGCCTGGGGGTCGAATTTGTTCGGGCTGAACTACGGCGGGCTCACGCTCAAGGGCCTGACCGACTCGGTCACCGGATTCGGGTTCTCACTGCCGCTGCCGGCGCTCGACCACGTGTTTGGCGGGTTCGAGTTCCTCGGCGTCATTCTGGTCACCGCGATCCCGTTCGGCATCTACGACCTGGTCGAGGCGCTGGACAACGTCGAGAGCGCCGAGGTCGCCGGAGACGCCTTCCCGACCACGCAGGTGCTCACGGCCGACGGCGTCATCAGCCTGATCGGGTGCCTGATGGGCAACCCGTTCATCAACGCCGTCTACATCGGCCACCCGGGCTGGAAAGCGATGGGCGGGCGGGTCGGGTACTCGGCCGCCACCGGGCTGATGGTCCTGGTGTTCGCCCTGCTCGGCATCGTGCCGGTGCTGCTGGCCGCCGTCCCGACGGTCGCGATCTACCCGATCCTGTTGTACATCGCGATGCTGATCGGGTCCCAGGCGTTCCAGGAGACGCCGAAGGCGCACGCCCCGGCGATCGTGCTGTCGCTCGTGCCGCACTTGGCGGCGTGGGCGGTCACGCTGATCAATGGGGCGCTGGCGGCGGCCGGCACGGTCGTCCCTGCCCTGGCCGCGGCGGACTTGGACAAGCTCGTGGGGAACATGCGGAACGAGGGCGTGCTGTACAACGGCCTGCACGTGCTCGGCGGGGGGTCGATTTTGGGTGGGTTGGTGTTCGGGGCGATCGCCGTGTTCATCATCGACCGCCGGTTCAAGAACGCCGCGTACTTCGCGCTAGCCGGGGCGGTCATGACGTTCTTCGGGTTCATGCACGGGGAGCACATCGGCGTCGCCCAGTCGCCGACGGTGGCGGCCAGCTACGTCCTGGTGGCGGGGGTGCTGTTCGCTTGCTCGCTGCTCGCGGCCAGGCAGGGTCTAGCGCCGGTCGCCGAGGCGATGCCCGCGCACGGGGCCGGGTTCGAGGTGCTGCCGCCGATCGAGCACGCGGACCGGCCGGCCGCCGCGGCCTCACCGGGCGTGGCGGGCCTCGCCCTCGCCGGCGCGAAGTAGCGGCCGCCGCCCCGGCCCGACGAAGCGAACTTCGTCGGGCCGGACCATCTTACCGGCTCATGGGCCCCGCATTGGCGGCCGCCAAGGGCGGCGCAAGGGTTGGGTCGAGCAACACCCTGGTGTCGCAAGTGTTGCAGACGCTTCACACGCAACACGCCACACGGATCGCCGACGGGTCGGTGCGGCGCCTGCCTCCAAACCCTGATCCCAGAAACCCGTGAGATCCAGAAAACTCGGGCTGGGCCGACCACCGGCTGAGTCCGGCACGCCGGTTGATCTAGGGAATGTCGTCGTCGCACCTGCGGCGACGCCGACCGCGACAACACGCTGGGTCCACGGACCGTCGGGTCGGCGCGCACGGCGCCGACCGGTCGCCCGCGGCCCAAGGGAAGGATGAACTTTGATGAAGCGTACACCTCGGGGCATATGGATGGCG
>JAQGHJ010000377.1 GCA_028288905.1 Phycisphaerales bacterium
GTCGCCCTGATGGGCCTCGGCGGGTTCTACCAGCTTGACGCCCAGGCCCTGCGGGCCGAAGAGTACAGCGACCCGGCCCTGGACGGACTGCGGGCGACCCCGCCGGGCCAGCGGCAGTACCGGGCCGTCTCCCTGTACCGCCGGGCCGCTTGGTCCGGCGACCCGTTCGCCAACTACTTGGCGGGCAGGTCGGCGTGGGAGTCGCTGCGGGCGAACCCCGGCACCCGCCGGGCCGTCGAGGCGTACCTGACGGTCGCCCAGTCGAAGGGCCACAAGCGGGCCGCCGCGCTGCTGGAGCAGATTAAGGCCGGCGGGGGATAGGCGGGGGAAACGCTGAAACGGGGATCGGCGGACGGGCGGGGCGGGTGCTGGGACCGAAACGAAACCAATCCCGTTCCCTCCCGCCCCTCGTCCCGACCCGCCGCTCGTGTCACAATGCCCGCCCGGCCGCCGCGGCCGGCCGAACGCCATGCCCGACCCCGCCCTCGCCCGCCGCCGTTTCCTTGTCACCGCCGGCCCGACCCGGGAGCGAATCGACCGCGTCCGGGACTGGGGCAACGTGTTCACCGGCACGACCGGCCACGCGATCGCCGTGGCCCTGGCCGCCGCCGGCGACGTCGACCTCGTCACGAGCAACGCCGACCACCTCCGAGCGCTGGCCGGGTCGCCGGGCCCGCTGCGGGCGGTGCCGTTTGTGTCGCACGCGGACCTGCGGCAGGCGCTGACCGCCCTGACCGCCACCCACCGCTATGCCGGCGTCTTCATGACGGCCGCCGTGTCGGACTACGCCCCGACCGGCGCGTACCAAGTTGTCGACCGCCGCCCCGACCCGGCTGACCCCGGGGGGGAGCTATGGACGGTCCGCGACGTCCGCGCCGAGAAGGTCAAGAGCACGTTCGACGACCTGGCCGTCCTCGGCCGCCGAACCGAAAAGCTCGTCGACCTGTTCCGCGGCGCGTTGGGGTACCGCGGGCTGCTCGTGAAGTTCAAGCTGGAGGTGGGGATCGACCGCGAGGCCCTGATCCGCGTCGGCCAGTCCAGCCGCCGCGCCAGCGGGGCCGACTACTTGGTGGCCAACACGCTCGACATGGTCGCCGGCCCGTCGGCCGGGGCGTACCTGCTCGGGGACGAGACGGCCGAGTGGGTCCCCCGCGGCGAGCTGCCGGACCGCTTGCGGCGGCTGGCTGAAGACCCCAGCCCGGGCCGAGGCGGGCCCAAAACATGAGGGGCCGACAACCCCGCACGGCGGCCGCCCACAAACCGACTTGCGGCCCCGGAATACGCCGGTATACTGTCCGTCCCTTGGTTCGGGCGATTGGCGCAGTTGGTTAGCGCACCAGCATGACACGCTGGGGGTCACAGGTTCGAGTCCTGTATCGCCCATTCATCACAAGCAGAGCCGAAACCTACAATTAGGTTACCTGTCCGGGGTCGGACAGTGCGGCCGGATACGCCTCCGAAAACAGTACCGTACTGTTTTCGGGCTACCGGGAGCACTGCCGATGCCCAAGCTCGCGCCCCGCGTCCTGCCCGCCTTCCATCGACGCGAGCGCCGAAACCTAGCTGTCGTCACCCTTGACGAGCTCAACCTCTACTTCGGCCCGTGGAATTCCCCCGAGAGCAAAGAGGCGTACCGCCGGGTCACCGGCGAGTGGCAGGCGAACGGCCGCCAACGGCCCGACACCGCCGAGCCCCTGACCGCCATTGGAGTTCTGGGCGCGTTCCTCCGCCACGCCTGCACCTTCTACCGCCACCTTGACTAGCAACCCACCGGAGAAGCCGAGAACCGCCGGTTGCGATGTTCCCCCTCCGCCACACCCACGACGACGGCCGAGACCAACGGGGCAGCCCGTTCGGGACCCACATTGGGACGGGGGCGGCGGGCAGACCGCACCTCGTCCGCAGCATGACCGATAGCGGCTAATGCCGAACGCTTTGCGATCCTCACAAAGTCGATCTCCGGCCGGCCCGCCGATGGCGAGGCCGGGGGCGGGCCGGACCTAATTTGGTGAGGCATGACGAGCGCGTGGCGCCCGGCACCGACGTGGGGGATTTGGCCCGCTCCGTTCGCCGCGGCGCGTCGACAGCGTCCGGGCGAGACCATTTGGCGCGAAGAGAAAAGATGACGCCGCCGCCGCCCTGCCATCGTATGCTCGCCCGACGGTGGCGGGACGGCCGCCCCGGGCACCCCCGGTTGCGCAGTGCGGACGGCGACGAGCCGGCTCCGCCTTCCGCCCGCCCGCCACCCCGGAGCCCCGACCCATGCGCGTGCTGATCGTGGAGGACTCGGAGCGGCTTCGGAACGCCGTCGCCACCGGCCTGCGGAACTCCGGGTACGCGGTCGACGCGGCCGGGGACGGGGCGGCCGGGCTGTGGCACGCCCGAGCCACGGACTACGACGTGATCGTGCTCGACCTCACGCTCCCGGGGATCGACGGGCTGACCCTGCTCGGCCGGCTGCGGGCGGCCGGCCGGGCGACCCACGTGCTGGTGCTGACGGCCCGGGACACGGTGGCGGAGCGGGTGGCCGGGCTGCGGGCCGGGGCGGACGACTACCTGGTCAAGCCGTTCGCGTTCGACGAGCTGCTGGCCCGGGTGGAGGCGCTCGTCCGCCGCCGGCACGGGGCGAAGAACCCGCGGATCGAGGTCGGCCGCCTGGCGGTCGACACGGCCGCCCGGGCGGTGACGGTCGACGGGCGGGCGGTCGACCTGTCCCCCCGGGAGTACGCGCTGCTGGCGTACCTGGCGGCCCGGCCCGGCACGGTCGTGTCCCGGGCCGAGATCGAGACGCACATCTACGACGAGCGGGCGGGGCCGGCGAGCAACGTGGTCGACGCGGCCGTGTACTCGCTCCGCAAGAAGATCGACCCGCCGGGCGGGCCGTCGTACGTCCGGACCCGCCGGGGGATGGGGTACGCCTTCCAAGCC
>JAQGHJ010000203.1 GCA_028288905.1 Phycisphaerales bacterium
TCGCTGCGCTCTTAGTCTATGGCTCGGCGTGCCGATCCGTCGTCACGGGGTACCGCGACCACGGGCTGGAAGCACCGTGCCACGGCAAAGGCGAACCACTACGCTCGTCGCACCCGCTTGACGACGAACACCACCACAAACGCCCCGAACAAGAGCAGCACGATCGCCGGGCCGGTGGTCAGGTAGGGCACCTTCGTGCTTGCCAGCACGCCGACGACGGCGGCGACCAAGCCTAGAGCGACTGCTCCACCGACCGCCACGCTCAGCTTGCGGCTTAGCGCCAAACTCGTTGCACCGGGCAGCACGAGCAGGGCGGTGACGAGGATCGACCCGACGACCCGGGTGCCGACGACGATCGTGGCCGTCACGAGCAGGATCAGCAGGTAGTGGACGAACCCGGCCCGGACCCCGCCCGCCTCGGCCGTCGCCGGGTCGAAGCAGTACGCCAGGATCTCTTTGCCCAGCAGCGCGACCGTCGCGACGACGGCGGCCGACACGAGCACGGCGGCGGCCGCGAACGCCGGGTCGGCCTGCCCGGGGTCCCCGAAGAAGAACGCGTTCCACCCGGCCGGCTGGGCGTGCCGGTGGGCGACGTACGCCTCCCGGGCCACAAATCCCCACGCGACCGACGCGACCATGAAGATGCCGATCGCCGTGTCGCTCCCGGCCCGCCCGCCGCGGGTGACGGCCCCGATCCCCACCGCCGTCAGCCCCGCGAACACGACGACCCCGCAGTACGGCAGCCACTGCATCTCCGGCCCGTCGAGCGCCGGGAACAGCAGGGCGAGCAGCCACGCCGTCCCCGCCCCGCCGAACCCGCTGTGCGCGATCCCCTCCCCGATGAACGCCCACCGCCGGGCGACGACGAACACGCTCAGCGTCGCGCACGCGACGGCCAGGGCGGCGGCGGTCAACAACGTAGTGGTCAAAGGGGACATGGAGAAGAGGAAGGCGGTGGGAGGAACGCGAACGTCGAATCGAAATCTGAAGGGAGGGCGGCGAGTTCCGACGGTGGATGGTGGAGCGTTTGACGACGGGCGGTCGCGAGTGGATCGGGTGGTCGAGAAGTCTCTTATAGCGGCAGCCCGCAGGGCTGGGCGTCCGGGGGGCGCAGCAGGTCAGGCACCGTCCCGCCGCGAAGGACCACCCGACACCCAGCCCTGCGGGCCGCCGCTAAAAGGGGCAAGCAGATCGCAACTACTACAGTCGGTATTCAACATCCCACCCCCGACAATCGACGCTCGTGAACTCACATCGCCAGCCGGGCGGCAAGGCGGTCGGGCTGTTCGGTCCGGGCCCCGTGGGTACACACGTGCCCGTCGCGGATGCCCATCGCCTCCAGGTCGCAGGCGAACATTCGGTACACCAGCTCGGCCGGCAGCCGGCCGGGGACGTCGTGGTAGTGCAGCGACCCGTTCAGGCACGCGATCCGGTCGGCGATCGCGGTGACGGCCCGCAGGTCGTGGCTGACGAAGACGACCGTCAATTTCAGCTCGGTCTTGAGTTCGCCGACGAACTCGATGAACCGCTGCTGCCCGGCCTGGTCGATGCCGACCGTCGGCTCGTCCAGCAGCAGCAGCCGGGGGCGGGGGGCGAGCGCCCGCGCGATGAACGCCCGCTGGACCTGCCCGCCGGAGAGGGACCCGATCGGTCGGTCCGCCCGGTCCGCCAGCCCGACCCGCTCCAGCAGGTGGTCGCAGAACGCCAGGTCGTCGGCCGACGGGCGGCGGAGCAGCCCGGCCTTGCCGGCCAGCCCCATCCGCACGACCTGTCGGACGCTCGCCGGGAACCCGGCCGGTGCCCGCGGCCGCTGCGGCAGGTACCCGACCAAGTCCCCGCGCCGGACGGCCTGCCGCGGAGGCAGCCCGCCGATCCGGACCTGCCCCGCCCCGGGCTCCAACAGCCCGAGCAGCACTTTCATGAGCGTCGTCTTGCCGCCGCCGTTGGGGCCGATGAGACCAAGCGCCGTCCCTGGGCGGACGGACAGGTCGATGTCCCTGAGCACGGCCTGCGAGCCGTACGCGAACGAGACGCCGCGGATGTCGACGAGAGGGTCCATGAGCTGCAACCAAGCGTGCCGGCGTCGGTCGTGCGAACGGGTCATCGTATGCCCGCTGATGCCCTCACGCAATCGAATTGCAGGTAGATCAAAGGCGGGGCCACGGCGTCATTCCGACAGGCATCGAGTTGATTCTGGGGGGACTGCTCGCGGCCGCCGGGGAAATCGGAGGGGCCGCCTTACTCTATTAAAAATCGAAAGTTGTGACGTGAACGCCAATGACAGTGATGTAGCTGATGACGTCGGGGAAAAGTATCCTTCCCGCTCGCGTCCGGAATTGGTATGATTCGCCTGCAAAATTCATGCCCTTGGCTTGGCCGTTCCCGCATTGTCAAGGTTGAAAGTCTTTTGGCTGCCCGAGCACCGCGGCGACCCTGAGCCGGAGACGTGCGGTGCCACGGGCACAAGCTTGGAACAGGTATGCAGTTAGGCCAATCGTTGTCCATGCGGCCGGAGATGCGTCAGCTGCTGACGCCCCGGATGATCCAGAGCATGGAGATCCTGCAGCTGCCGCTCGCCCTGCTCGAAGAGCGAATCGAGCAGGAGATGCAGGTGAACCCGGTCCTGGAGCTGAACGAGGGGGAAAACGAGCCGATCGCCATCCTCGACCAGCTCGACGCCCGACCGGAGCGGTCGGAGGGCGAAGAGCTGCTCGTCGTGAAGGAGGACGGGCAGGCGGCCGACTTCGACCGGCTCGAGCGGATCAGCGAGTACCTGGAGAACGAGGAGTCGTCGGACAAGGGGTCGGACTTCCGCCAAGCCAGCCAATTTGACGGCGAGCGGGACAAAAAGATGGACGCGATGGCCAACACGGCCTCGCGGTCCATCAACCTGCAAGAGCACCTGATGGGGGAGTGGGCGTTCGTCGACTGCTCGCCGGAGGTCCGCAAGGCCGGCGAGGCGATCATCAACTACATCGACCCCGAGGGGTACCTGCGGACCGACCTGGAGGCGATCCGGGCCGAGTCGAAGGTGCCGCTGTCGCCCGAGGCGATGACGGCCGCCCTAACGCTCGTCCAGACGCTGGAGCCGAGCGGGGTTGGCGCGCGGAACCTGAGCGAGTGCCTGCTGATCCAGCTGCGGGTGATCGAGGAGGACCCGGAGCTGGCGGCCGGGCACAACTTCGAGCTGGAGCGGGCGCTGATCCGGGACCACTTCAAGGACCTGGAGATGAACCGGTACCCGCAGATCAGCAAGCGGCTCGGCCGGCCGATCGAGGACATCAAGGCGGCCGTCCACCGGCTCGGGCGGCTGAACCCGTACCCGGGCAAGCAGATCGGCGGCGAGGACGCCCCGCCGATCATCCCGGACGCGACGATCTACTTCGACGAGGAGACCGGGCGGTACGAGATCGAGATGGCCCGGGACCCGTCGGAGAACCTGAGCATCTCGGCGATGTACCGCAAGTGGGTCAAGGACCGCAGCCAGGACAAGAAGACCCGCGAGTTCCTGGCGAACAACGTCCGCAACGCCCGGTGGCTGATCGAGAGCATCGAGCAGCGCAAGAGCACGATCCACCGGGTGATCCGGGCGGTCGTCGACGCCCAGACGGAGTTCTTCGAGAAGGGCCCGGAGTTCATGCGGCCGCTGCCGATGATCGGCGTCGCCGACCAGCTCGGGATCCACGTCGCGACCGTCAGCCGGGCCGTGAGCAAGAAGTGGATCCAGAGCCCGCGGGGCGTGTTCCCGCTCCGGCAGTTCTTCAGCCAGGGGACGACGAGCGAGGAGGGCGAGGACATGGCCTGGGGGGCCGTCCAGGAGAAGCTCCGGATGATCATCGCCGAGGAGGACAAGAGCAACCCGCTGAACGACGACGAGATCGTCGAGAAGCTCAAGGCCCAGGGCATCGAGATCGCCCGCCGGACGGTCGCAAAGTACCGGAAGAACCAGAACATCCCGACGGCCCGGCAGCGGCGGGTGTACTGACACCGGTGGGCGGGACAGGGGCCGCGCCCACGGGGCACGCCCCGGGATGGGGGCCACAAATGCCGGTGCCCCGTCGACGCGGCCTGACCGCCTCCGCGGCCAGGATCGGGGTCACCCAGCCCGGGCAGACCGTTGGGTGACAACGGCTAGGTTCGCACCGGAACGGCGGGAGGGGTGGAACGACCGCGTCAATCCCAACTTTCGTCCACCTCGCCAGCCTGACCGTTCCGGCCGCCCCGGTGCCGGATCTTCGCGCAGGACCGCCGCTGTCACCCGCCGCGTACGCCGACGTCCGCACCGCGAGGGTGCTCGGCGCGTGCAAGTGGGATCCGCAAATCGGCGACGCATCCACGCTCGCCCGGTTCCCGCTGCTGCTGACCCGCCAGGCGTGGCGGCGGCTTGCCGGCCACGCCGAGGCGCTGGCCGCCGAGGCCCGGGCCGCTACCGATGAGTTGCTGGCCCGGCCGGACCTGCTCGCCCGGCTCGGGGTCGGCCGCCGGCTGCGGTCGGCCCTGCGAACTTGGGGCGGCGGCGCGGCCGCTGGCCGATCGCCACTCGCCGCGGTGGGTACGACGGCCGCCCCGTGGGTGATCCGGTTCGACTTCCACTGGACGACGGGCGCCTCGGCCACGGGCGGGTGGCAGGTGTCCGAGGCGAACGCCGACGTGCCCGGCGGGTACGCCGAGGCAGCCGCGCTGCCCGCCCTCGTCGCGCCGCACATCCCCGGGTTCGAGCCGGTCGGCGACCCGGCAGCCGCGCTGGTGCGCACGCTGGCGGCTTCGATCGGCGGCGGTGCGTCGGACGGCGGCCGGCCGGTCGCGCTCCTCGCGGCCCCGGGCTACCTCGAAGACCAACAGGTCGTGAGCTACCTGGCCGCCCGCCTTCGCGCCACCGGCCGGCCGGCCGTCGTCGCCGGGGCGGGTCAGATCCGTGTTGGCCGCCGGGGCGCCGCCGAACTGCTCGATCCCGTCGGCCCGCCGCGGCCGCTGGCGGGCGTCGTGCGGTTCGTGCAGGCCGAGTGGCTGCCGCGGCTGGTGCGGCCGGACGTGCTGAACACCCTGCTCGGCCCGGGCCCGACGCCGGTCGCGAACCCTGGGATCGGTGCCGTCGTCGAGAGCAAGCGGTTCCCGCTCGCTTGGCCCGCCCTGCGGACGCCGCTCGACGCCTGGCGGGCCTTGCTGCCCGAGACCCGCGACCCGCGGGGGCGCCTGCCGGGCGACCCGGACGGGTGGCTGCTCAAAGGAACGTTCTCCAACACGGGCGATGCTGTCGTCAACCGCCAGTGGACGACGGCCGGGGCATGGCGGCGGGCTCGTTGGACCGCCCGGCTCCGTCCGCTGGCGTGGGCGGCCCAGCGGCGGTTCGAAGCCCGGATGATCCCGACGCCCGACGGGCCGCGGCACGCTTGCGTCGGCGTCTACACGGTCGACGGGC
>JAQGHJ010000211.1 GCA_028288905.1 Phycisphaerales bacterium
TAGATGCCCCACGCCTGGCCGCGGGCCCAGGTGCTGCTGTCCTGATACCCCTGGGCCGTCTCGCCGCTGACGAAGTCGCCGGTGTCCCTGTCGAAGAACCCCCAGTGGTAGCTGCCGCCGTCCGGGCGGATCAGGTACTTCATCGTCGTCTCGGCGTGGGCGATCGCGTGGGCGCGGTAGCTGGCCTTCCCGCCCGGCTGCTTGGCCGCCCAGAACATCAGCTCCATGTCCATCAGCTGGTCCATCAGCAGCCCGAAGTTCGCCCTTGGGTTCCCGCTGTGGCTCTTGTTCCAGCTCGTATTGAACCCGCCGACCGTCGCGCTGTACTGCGAGTCCTTCGACGCGGCCGACTGGAGCAGCGCGTCCCGGTACTTCGTGTCGCCCGTCGCCTTGTACAGCGGGGCCAGCGGCAGGAACGACCGGAACTCCACGTCCTCGACCAAGCTGCCGTTCACCTTCGTCGGGGCCGCGTACTGGACCGCCTTGTCCCGCCAGGCCGTGTCCCCGGTCTGGTAGTACATCTGCCAGAGCTCCCCGGGGTAGAACCCGACCGTCCATTCGGTCACGTTGGTGGTCGCCCACTTGCCACCGGCGTTCGTGACCCGCGGGTACCGGCCGGGCGACGACTTGAGGTCGCTGTACGTCGCCTGAAGCTGCTGCCCGGCGAACGACAGGACCGACGCCAGCTTGGCGTCCAGGGCCGCGTCGTGCGCGACCGGACCGGCCGGCGGGACCGTCGGGGGAACGACCGGCGGCACCACCGGGGGCACCGTCGGCGGGACGACTGGCGGGACAGCCGGCGGCACCACCGGGGGAACGGCGGGGGGCACGACCGGCGGGACCTTCGGCGGCACGACCGGCGGCACCGTCGGCGGAATCGTGGGGGGCACAACCGGGGGCGACGTGCCGGCCGACGCGACGACGGTGAACTTCACCGTCTTCGTCGCCCCGGCCGGGCCCGTCGCGTCGGCCCCGCCGTACGCCGTCACGGCCAGCGTGTGCGGCCCGACGGTCGGGGTCATGGCGTAGTAGTCGCCGCCAGCGTTACCGGCCAGCGCGTACGCCGACGTGTTGTCCACGCGGATCGACGCCCCGCCGTCGAGCACGAACTTGACGCTCCCGACCTCGGCCGGCGTCGGGTTCGCCCGCACGCTCAGCTGGGTGCCGGTCTGGGCGAGGTTGATCGTCTGCCCGGCGACGAGCGGGCCGATGTCGGCGTCCGTCGCGGCGTTCACGAGCGTCAGCCCGCCGGCGGCCGGGCCGGACCCGTTCACCTGCTGGCTGATCAGGATGTAGTTGATCTTGGCCGTCGTGTCCGGGGCGGCCGCCACGGTCAGCTTGCCATCGGCGACGGCGACCGTCTTCGTCCCCGATACCCACCGGGCGGCCGCCGTCTGCTTGCCGGCCACCACCCGCACGCCCTCGGCGTCGATCTTGTAGCTCTCGTTCGTGGTCGTCGCGTCCCCGGCCGACACGCGTACCTGGTACGACCCGTTCGGGACGGCGATCTCCCACACGCTCCCGCCGCCGGTCGGCCGAAGCACGGCGAAGACGTCCGACCGCGCGTCGGGGGACTTGGCCGCGTTGCGGTCGACCGCCGTCACGTTCGGCCCGCCGACCCACCCGTACGTCAGCCCGTTGGTCCGCGGGCCGTACGGCAGCCCCACGTCCGCCTTGTACCCGGCCGGGGCCGGCGTGTTCGGCGGCTGGAAAGCCACGGCCGCCCCGAACGCGTACAGCACCCGCGACTCCAGAGCCTCGGGCGCAACCGGCCCGGCTCCGGCCGCCCGGCGTCGACCCGCCCGCTCGGCCCGACGACGTGCCTCTCCCCGCTTGACTCGTGCGCTCGCCATATTGATTCGATTGTCAGACCGTCCGCGGCCACGCAAGCCGTACCGCCGGCGTGCGACGCGGGTTCCGAACGGGTTAGAGACCAAAGGAGACCGAATCGGCTCTGGCCGGCATCGGTTCGCCGTCACCAATTGAAACGCGAACCGGGGAAGGGTGCCGCCACACCCGACCAAGCATATCACCGCCAGTGGCCGTGACCACCGTTACCTAAAAGCCAGCCGCCCCCGCTCGCTTCGGGCAAGACAGTAACACTACGCCGGCAAACCGCCACGGTTTTCCGCCCCTGCGGACACCAATTTTGCCCTGCCGTCCACGACTAAGCCGGCTCATCCGCGTCAGCGGACCGTGGTGGCGGAAAAGGCGTGGTCGAAGCTCGCCCGCTGGCACTCCCGCATTTGCTCGAACGTAATCACGTCCCGGGTGAGCAGGTTCTCGTACTCGTTCGGCAAGCGGACCCCGTGCAGGCCGGCGTTATCGGTACACAGGGCGATCGGCACGCCCGCGTCGCGGCACCGCAGGAACACGTCCCGCAGGTCGGCGTAGTCCTGGAGGGTGCCGGTGCGGAGGTAGGTGGTCGGGCAGATCTCCAGGCACTGCTTCCGCCGGGCGACGGCCTTCAGCAGGTCGGGGAACCGCAACGGGATCTGCAGCCCGTGCCCGATCCGGTCCAGGTACGGGAGCAGGGCCGGGTGGCACCCGTCGGCCGTCTCGAACAGGTGGGCCGTCGTCTTGAGCCCGAGCCGCCGGGCCCGGCGGAACAGCTTGACGAACTCCGGCATCCGCTCGGCGTACGCCACGTCCGGCCCGGCCAGGTCCACGCCGCACACCTGCCCCGGCATGGCGGCGGCCAGATCGACGATCGCGTCGTTCACCGCGGCCGGCAGCCGGCTGTGGGCGCACAGGATCTGGGCCATCCGGATCGGGAACTGCCCCTGCGCCGTCGCCGCGGCCGCCACCACCTCCACGACCGACCGCATCTGGTCGATCCGCTGGCTCTGCGGCAGGTGGGCGTCGGTCCGGTTGTACGGCGTGTACCGCAGCTCGACGTACGCAAGGTTGTCGAACAGGTACGCCCCGCGGACCAGCCGGGTGACGAAGTAGTACAGCGTCGGGTCGGCCGGCTGCTGGACGAGCTCGACCAGCTCGTGCATCCGCAGGTAGTCGGCCAGGCTGCTCCGCCGCTGGGTGAAGACCCGGGCGAACCGTTCGTACGTCGGGTACTTCGCCAGCAGCGGGTGCCCGTCCCGCTGGAGCCGGACGTACAGGATGTGCGGGATGATCGCCCCGCCGAGGTGCAGGTGCAGCTCGGCGTACAGCCCGCGGTGCGGGGCCGCCGGGGGAGCGGCGGCGGCGGGCGGTTCGACGGGGCGGCGGGGCATGGGGCGGCCCGGCATCATGCGCGGCCCTGCACGGGCGTCAACGCGGGACCGCCCGTAGGGCCCAGGCACCCAGGGGCCGCCGGTCGATTCTTGCACATCCCCCGGGCGGGCCGCCGCGCGGTGGTAGCGTCGGCCACCGCGGCCCCCGTGTCGGGCGGCCGCGCCCTCGTCGTGACCCGGCCCCACACCAACCCCACTGGCGAAGCCGCCGTCCCGCCCCGCGCCCGCCGCGCCGGCGGGTTCACGCTCGTCGAGCTGCTGATGGTGGTCGGAATCGTCGCCGGCCTGACCGGCATTTTGCTCCCCTCGCTGGCAATGGCCCGCCGGCGGGTGCAGGCGGTCGAGTGCCTGAACAACCTGCGGACGCTCGGCATCGGCATGTCGGCCTACGCGGCCGAGTTCCGCGGCGTCCTGCCGTGGGAGGGGTACGCCGAGGGGGACCGGCCGACCCGCCACCTCGGGCCGTGGGACGAGCCGTCCAGCTGGTTCAACGCCGCCCCGAAGTGGGCCGGCCTGGAGCCGTACAACAAGCTGCTGGCCACGGCCGACGCCGGGACGCGGGCGCTGCCGAAGGACGGGGACAAGTCCGTGTTCGTCTGCCCCGCCGCCGGCCCGGCCGCCTCGGCGTCGGCCGAGGACGCGATTGCCGACGGCTACGTCCTGCTGTACGGCCTGGACCAATCCGGCGCGGCCGTCCGCCGCAAGACGTTCTGGTGCTATGCCTACAACACGCAGCTCGACGAGGGGGTCGAGGACCGGAACGTGAACTACCGAGTAACCGTGTCCCTCGCCGCCCTGAAGAGCCCGGGCGAGACGATCGTGCTGGCCGAGAAGCTCGTCCGCCCGGACGAGGCCGACCCGCCGTACGCCGGCAGCGTCGGGCAGCAGGAGATCAGCCAGAAGGAGTTCGCCGGCCGGCACGACAAGGGCGGGCACCTGCTGTTCGCTGACGGGCACGTCGCGTGGTTCGGCCGGGCGGAGGTGACGACCCCGACCGCCCCGGGCTCCGGCGTCTACAGCCGGCCTGGCTTCCTGATCTGGGACCCGCGGTACGGCAAGTGAACGGCGTGGCCTTGAACGGCTCGGCCACGACCCGATTAGCCGGAGCCGTTTGCCCGTCCGTGCTGCGCGGCGTGGGTGGCATGGGCAAACTTCGTGTTTGCCCATGCCACCCGGAGAGGGCCAATCGACTTTCGTGCCACGCCGAGTCCTTCGGCCGGCACCGCCAGCCTTCGAAAGTTCACCGCTAATAGACCCATTGATCGGAGTTCCGTCGTGAACGCAGTGATCCGCCGTTCCTCCCCTGCCGTCGCCGCGGCGACTCTCGCCGCTCTGGCCGTCCTTGGCCCTGCCCCCTCGGCCCGGGCGGGCTTCGTCCAAGGCACCCTCGTCGTCCTCCGCGTCGGCGACGGCACGAACCCGGCCGCGTTCGCCGCCGGCGGCACGTCCGCCCAATCCGTCAGCCTCGACGTGTACGGCGCCACGACCGGTGCCCTGCTCGGCACGCACGCGATGCCGGCGGCGGCCGGGGACGCGGCCCGGGTCGTGCTGTCGGCCAAGAGCGACGACCACGACGGGCACCTGAACCTGTCCGCCGACGGGCAGTACCTGACGTTCGCCGGGTACCGGGCGGACCCCGGATCGGCCTACCCGGCCGCCCTGTCGGCGGCCGCCGCCCCGCGGGTCGTCGCCCGGGTGGGCGGCACCTTCGCGGCCGACACGAGCACCACGCTCGCCGGGGCGTACAGCGGCGTGACGATCACGGCCGCCGCCAGCACGGACGGCACCCGGTTCTGGACCGTCGGCGGGAACGAGGCGACCGGCACCGGGGGGCTGCGGTACGTGGCCGGCGTCGGCGGGACCGGGTCGGTGAACGTCAGCCGGACCCAGACCGGCGCGAACGCCGACTCGTACCGCAACGTCCGCGTCGTCGGCGGCCAGCTGGTCGCCAACACCGCGTCGCAGGGGTCGTTCGCGAACCGCGGGGCGTACCGGATGTCGATCAACGGCGGGCTGCCGGCGGCCGCGTCGGCCACCGCGTCGACTGCGACCGGCGTCATCGTCAACCAGGAGGGCAGCCTGACCGACGCGGCCGGCAACGCCGACGCCGACGGCAAGGGCAAGAACCACCCGAAGAGCGACTCCGTCTTCGTCGACGTCAACGGCGACGGCACCGCCGAGACGGCCTACACGACCGGCGGCAAGGAGGACCTGGAGAAGTGGAACCTGTCCGCCGGCGGCCAGTGGCTCCGGACTGACAACGTCACCTTCGCCAGCCTGGCCGAGATCAACGCGCTGGACTACGCCGTGTCCGGCGGGGTCGTCAGCGTGTTCGCGTCGACCGACGGCGGGATCTACCGGCTGGCGGACGCCGGCGGCGTCGGCGGCCCGATCTCGTCGGCGGCCGTCAACGCGTCCCGGGTGTTCACGGACGGATACTTCATCCCGGCCGGGTCCGGGACGCAGTTCCGCGGGCTGGCCGTGGTGCCGGAGCCGGCCGGCCTGGCGGTGTTCGGCTTCGCGGCGGCGGCCGGGCTGCTGGCGCGGCGACGGCGGGGGCAGCGATGACGATGACAGGCTAGCCGCCTGAACGATCAGAACTTCGCGCCGGGACGACCTCGCCGCATGGGCAATGGCGTGCCCAGCCGGCGCGTTCCACCGCTCCCCTCGGGAGAGGTCGTCGGGACGAAGCCGCGGCGGGTGAGGGTGGACGTAAAAGTGCCTTCGCGCCATCGGGCCCGGTGGCTCGGCAAGCCCGGGACCGCCCCGCCGTTCACCCTCACCCCAACCCTCTCCCGGAGAGGGAGGGAGCCGGAGGGATCGGCCACATCAAATCAATCTCGCCCGGAGGACCGCCATGTTCCCTTCCCTGCTCGCCGTCCTCGCCGCCGTCGCGACGGCCGCCGTCCCCGCCACTCAAGCTGCACCCGCCACCCGCTCTTCCAGCCCCCGGCGGCTCGAAGGTCACGCCGCCGCCGTCACGGCCCTGGCGTTCCCGCCGGACGGGCGGACGTTGGTCACCGGGTCCGACGTGGGCGAGGTGATCCGGTGGGACCTACCCGCCGGTACGCCGCACGTCGTGGCGGCCGAGTCGCGGGCGGCCGCCCGCGGCCCCGGCGCGACGCTCCCCGCGCCGAAGCCCGCGACGGCACACGAGGGCAAGGTGTACGCCGTCGCCTTCGCACCCGCCGGCGGCGGGTTCGCCACCGGCGGGATGGACGGGATCGTCCGGGTGTGGGACCCGGCCGGCCGGCTGCGGCAGGCGATCGACGGGCACGACGACCGGGTGTACGCCGTCGCGTTCTCGCCGGACGGCACGACCCTCGCGTCGGCCGGCAAGGACGCGACGATCCGGCTGTGGGACGCCCGCACCTGGCGCGGCCGGGCCACCCTGAGGGGGCACGAGGACGGCGTTCGGGCCCTGGCGTTCACGCCGGACGGCCGACGGCTCCTGTCGCTCAGCCGGGACGGCGTGGTGAACGCCTGGCCGGCCGACGCGACGGGCGAGGCCACCCGCCCGGCCGGCACCCTCCGCGGCCACACCGACCGCGCGTACGGGTTGACGGTCTCCCCCGACGGCAAAACGATCGCGACGGCCGGCAAGGACGAGGTCGTGATCCTGTGGGACGCGGGCACGCTCATGCCTATCCGCAAACTCCGCGGCCACGGCGGCCGGATCGGGTCCGTCGCGTTCTCGCCGGACGGGAAGACGCTCGCGTCGGCCGGCCACGGCGGCAGGGTCGTCCTGTGGGACGCGGCGACCGGTGCCCGCCGGGCCAGCCTGTCCGGGTGCGAGGGAACGGTCAACGAAGTGCAGTTCAGCCCCGACGGCCGCACCCTCGTTGGGGCGGCCGAGGACGGGCGGGTGTACCTTTGGGCCGCAGGCGGGTGAGCATCCGTCCGAGCCGCTGACTATTTTGGGGCAGTTTGAGCGGCGGGTGCCTACCCGCCGGGGCCAGATGTACCGACCTGGCAGTACGATCGGCCCGCATGTCCGACCGTGGATTCAACCCTTCCGCACTTTCGCCTTGGTATGCTGCGGTCGATGCCTACCGCACGCCGCGTCTTCGCAGCACTGCTGATCGTGCCGTTCCTCCAAGCCGGGTGCGCGACCGCCCCGCCGCCACAGATGCTGGTCGAGCGACGGATCCCGGCGACGACGCAGGCGGTTTACGGTCTGCCGCAGGCCGGGACCTACGCGCTCGTCCGGAGCCATGACGGCCAGCGCCGGACCCTGTTCTGGTGCCGCGAAACGAGCCAGATTTACGAACGGATCGGCTTCCGCGTCGGGCCGGACGACCACGGGTACGCCTTTTTCGGCGACAAGCAGGTCCCGCTAGAAGAGGCGGGGAATTACGCTTGGCAGTTCACACCCGCTTCCGAAGCCGAGCGAGCCGCGGCCGACGCAGGCGAAAAGTTCGGATACGTCCTGGCAGCCGTGGCGTTCGTGCCATTTTACCCGATCTATTTTCTCGTGATGTTGGTCGACCCGATCCGGTGCTGAGCCTGTGCGCGGTCGGAGGCCCTTCGGGACTTCACCACCTTGCCAAGCAGCCGAAGCGGAGTGCTGAGGGACATCCTATAAGCCCACCTTCGTCGTGCCCGCCTTCGCGCTCTTGCCGCCTTTGCGTCGCGCTCCGCTTCGCACCCAGCCCCCTCCCGTCCTTGTGCTGCCCCGACGACCCGCGATAATCGCCCCTTCGACACCGTCGGCCGCCCACGGCCGCACCCCGGAGCCCGAGGCAGCAGAAGCGGACCCCACCATGCGCGTGATCGCGTTGATGAACCAGAAGGGCGGCGTCGGCAAGACGACCACCACCGTCAACCTCGGGGCCGCCCTGGCCGAGTACGGCAAACGGGTCTGCCTGATGGACCTCGACCCCCAGGCCCACCTGACGATCAACTACGGCGTCGACCCGACCCCGGAGATCAACAGCCTGTACGACGTCCTGATCGAGGAGACCCCGCTCCTGGACGCCCTCTTGGGCATCGATAAGGGCATCAGCCTCGTCCCCAGCAGCATCGACCTGGCCGCGGCCGAGGTGGAACTGGTCAGTGTCCTTGGGCGGGAGATGCTGCTGAAGAAGCGGCTGGAGGCGGCCGTCGCGGACCCGTCGAAGGAGTTCGACTACGACTTCGTCCTGCTCGACTGCCCGCCGTCCCTCGGCCTGCTGACGCTGAACGGGCTGGCGATGGCGAGCGAGGTGCTGATCCCGATGCAGCCGCACTTCCTCGCTCTCCAGGGCGTGGCCAAGCTGCTGGAGACGGTGCACCTGGTGAGCAAGCGGATGAACCCCGGCCTGAAGGTGGCCGGCATCGTGCTGACGCTGTACGACGCCCAGGCGAAGCTCAGCGCCGAGGTGTTGGCCGAGCTGAACGGGTTCATCGAGGCGTCGAAGGGAAAGAACCTGCCGTGGAGCGGTGCCCGCGTGTACGAAAGCCGGATCCGCCGGAACATCAAGCTGGCCGAGAGCCCCGGGCACGGGGAGCACATCATCAAGTACGACCCCGGCAGCAACGGGGCCGCCGACTACCGGGCGCTCGCCCGGGAGGTGCTCGGGATCACCGAGGAGCAAGGCCGCGCGCTGGCCGCCGCGGCCAACCCCCCGCCCGCGCCGCAGCCGGTGACTGCCACCCCGGTGAAGCCGAAGCGCGGCCGGCCGCGGAAGGTCAAACCGACCGACGCCCCGGCGGCCGCGCCGGTGGTGCCGCCGGCGGGCGGGTTCGACG
>JAQGHJ010000222.1 GCA_028288905.1 Phycisphaerales bacterium
TTCCGTCGCGGGCCGGCCGCCCGCCCCTCGCAAGGCGGTCGCCGTACCGGCGGCCGGTAAAGCCTCCGCAATCGCGGACGATCTGTAAACGAAACGGCGGCGGCCGGGAGGGCTTCATTGCTCTCCCGGCCGCCGCCGTTTCGTTTGCAGGTGCTCACTTTGCGGCCGGCCGGAGGCAGTCGGGGCCGTCGTTCTTCGGGCTGTTCACCAGCCGGTCCACGGGCGACGCGACCAGTTCCCCGTCGGCGTACGGCCGCAACAGGGCGGCCGCGTTCCCTGACGACGTCTCCTTATCCAGCCACGCCGCGTGGTCGTCCGGCCGAAGGATGACCGGCATGCGGTCGTGGATCGGGGCCATTACCGCGTTCGGCGTGGTCGTGACGACGGCGACGGTATCGAGCGGGTCGTCCCCCTCGCGCTCCCGCCACCGCTCCCACACCCCGGCGAACGCGAACACCCGGTCGTCCGGAAACCGGATGAAGTGCGGCTGCTTCGCCGTCCCGTCCCGCCGCCACTCGTAGAACCCGTCAGCCAGCACGAGGCAACGGCGGCGGGCGAACGCTTGTCGGAACATGCCCGACGACCCGACCGTCTCGGCCCGGGCGTTGATCGGCCGGACCTTCGGCGGCTCCTTCGCCCAGTGCGGCACGAGCCCCCACCTGACGGCGCCCATGGCCGGCTTACCGTCCCGGTTGAGGCGCACGACGGCCACCGCCTGCGACGGGGCGACGTTGAACCGGGGGCGGTCGGTGAACTCGTCGAACGTCGGCTCGACGAACGTGACGCCGAGGCGGGCGGCGTCGATCCGGCGGAGGGTGTAGCGGCCGCACATGCTAGATCTTAGGACCCCAGTCACCAGGTCGGATCGCCCGGTCAGCCCCCATCAGGTCCGCATCGTCGCCGGGTCCACGTCGAGCCGGCGGCACCACGCCTCGTACGCCTGCGGGGCGATCTCGCTCGGCTTGATCTCGCTGCGGCCGCCCCAGAACACGTTCGTGTACGACAGCGGGATGCCGACGGCGACGAGGTGCTCGTCGATCGCCTTCTTATGCGCCAGCACGAGGTCCTTGTCCGTCCCGTGGGCGACGCCCATGACGTTGACGTTCCCGAACTCCGGCCCGGCCTCCCGCCAGTAGGCGTGGGTCATAATGTGGAACCGCCCGACCTCCCGGCCGGCCTCCAGTTCCCGGCCGGGCGGGACGGCCCAGTGGAACAGGGCGTTGTACCGGGTCACCTGTTCGCCGGCGGCGTTCGGCTTCACGTGCTCCAGGAACGTGCTGAACCGCCCGATCACCTTCCGCTCGTTCAGGCTCGTCGCGACCCGGACGAAGTCGTCGAAGCTCACCCCGGCCTCGGCGGCCCGGGCAGCCCACAGGTCGGGCACGATCTCGGCCGGCTCGAACTCGCGCTTCAGCGCGACGAGCACGCGCCAGTCGAGGTCGGACAGCTCGACGATGTCGGTATTCGTCACCTCGGCCAGCACGTCCGCCTTGCTGCCCGGCTCCATCCCGCGGCGGCGGACGTGGCCGACGCCGAGCGCGAACAGCTTGTGGGCCGGCAGCAGCTTGAACACCGTCGCGCCCACCTGCTTGGCCAACAGCTCGCCGTGTTTTTGTAGCGAGTACCCCTGCGGCACCTTCAGCGTCGTCCAGAGCCGGTACCGGGCGGCGGCGATCTTCTGGTCCGTCGACCGGATCACGACGTGCCCGCTGAACGGGTCCTCCCGGAACATGTAGTCGAACGCGGCGTTCAGCTTGTCCTCGGGCACGACCCACGCGACGAGCGCCCCGCGGGCGAGATTGGTCGCCAGCATCGTCTGCCGCACCCGGCGGATCGTCCCCGCCTTGAGCATCGCCCGCACCCGCTCAAGGACCGTCGGCAGGTCGACGCCGGACAGCCGGCTGATCTCGCCGAACGGATCGTGCAGAAACCCTTGGATCCGGTCCTCGGACACGGCCAGGATGGCGGCATTGACGGGGTCTTTCGTATCGACTGGCAGGGGGGCGGCAAGGGTCGTCATGAGCTGTCGGTTCGGTTGGAAATCTTCGTGCGGACGGCGGCCCGCATTCTACGGGCCGCGGCGGTCGATGGAACCCGCCGGCGCGGCCGGTCGGCGCTGACACCCGCCACCGCCCTAGCTACAGTCGGCCGCATGCCCCGTTTCACCCGCACCCCGGCGAACTGGTTCCTGGCGGACAACGCGACCGTCTGCGGCGACGTGACGGTCGGCGAAGATTCCAGCGTGTGGTTTTCGGCCGTCGTCCGCGGGGACGTGGCCCCGATCCGGCTCGGGCGGCGGGTGAACGTGCAGGACGGGGCGATCGTCCACTGCGACAGCGGGGAACCGAACGAGATCGGGGACGACGTGACGATCGGGCACCGGGCGATCGTGCATGGGGCGAGCGTCGGGGCCGGGTCGCTGATCGGGATGGGCGCGATCCTGCTCGGCGGGACGCGGATCGGCCGGGAGTGCCTAATCGCGGCCGGCGCAGTGGTGCCGCCGGGACTCGTAGTGCCGGATCGGACGATGGTCGTCGGCGTTCCGGGGCGCCTCGGCCGCCCGCTGGCGGAGAAGGACCTGACCTACATGCGGTGGCTCGCCGCCCACTACGTCGTCTTGGCCGGGCGGTACGCGACGTCGGACGACGTCCGGCCGGACGGCACGCGATTGCCTAGCTGAGCGACCCGGCAACCGAATCGTCGCAGCTGTGCGCCCCGACTCGACGTGCCCGGCTTGGACCCCGGGCCGCCCGGCGGCGGTAATCGCCAAACTCACCACAGTTTAGGCTACGGTCGTCTACGGCCGTGGTGCGACCGGTGGGGCGGCGGTGACGATTGGGCAAGCCTGCGAAAGTTTATCGCTGGACAACGCCCGTGGCGGGTCGGTAATACTAAGGTGCACTTCGCGGGAATCGCCAGAATAAACAGGTGTCGTTCGTCCGGCCGCGGGTCCTTTCGGGGAACGCGCCGGGAGTAAAAGAGAGTTTCATTTCTCGTCCGTGATCGGTCACGGGCGTCTCGTGGGGCGGTGGGAAAGCCCCCGGGTTCGCGCCGCGGGTCGGGCCGCGTCTCGACCTCGTCGCGGGTCGCCGTGAACGAAGTCCATCCCCGCCGCTTCTCGTCTCGGTCCACCGTCACGGTGCCATGCGAAGGCCGCGGGACACTTCTAGGGAGTTGGGCCATGTTTAGCGGTCCGGTCAAGTGGTTCGATTCGAAAAAGGGGTTCGGGTTCATCGTCTCGCCGGAGGGGGAGGACGTGTTCGTCCACTTCTCCAGCATCGAGGGGGACGGGTTCCGCTCGCTCCGGGACGGGGAGACCGTGGAGTATGAGATCCGCAAGACGGATAAGGGCCTGGCGGCCGATCACGTGCGCCGGCTCGTCGGGGAATTGACCGGTGAACGGCAGCCGCTGCTCGCCGGCGAAGGGGCGGAGGACGAGGTCGAGCAGGAGGTGAACGGGAATGTTCT
>JAQGHJ010000247.1 GCA_028288905.1 Phycisphaerales bacterium
GTGGCGTCCGCGAGCACCGGCGGGCCACTTTTTCAGATTCCACCGTCCCTTAACTGCTGACCCAGTTGCGCGGTGGACGAGGGGTCCTTCGCTCCGCTCAGGATGACATCCGTGGGGGTCGCTCCGCGGCTCGTGCGGTGCTTCCGCATCCCCCGTCTTCATTGCCCCCACCACCTACCGCCTACCGCCTACCGCCCTCACCCCCGGGCCAACGCGTCGCTCTGCTGCACGAACTCGCTGCCCTTCCACTCTCCGTCCTTCGCCACGACCGCCTTCGGCCTCGCCTTGGCCGCCTTCGCCTCGGCCTGCCGCCGGACGAGGTCGGCGTGGGTGGTGAAGTACTGCAGGCTGTGCCCCTTGAAGTCGGCGATCGTCTCGAAGTTGTGCTTGGCCATGAACGCCAGTAGCTCGTCCTGCATCGGCTTCACGCAGTCGTAGCCCATCTTCATCACGCCGGTGCAGACCTGCACCGTGTCGCCGCCGAGCAGGATGAACTGGGCGGCGTCCTTCCCGCTCTCGATCCCGCCGATCGCGCTGAGGCTGCGGCCGGGGAACTTGTCCCGGATCACCTCGGCGCACTCCTTCACCATCCGCAGCGCGATCGGCTTGACGGCCGTGCACGAGTACCCGCCGGGCACCGTGTACCCCTCGACCGTCGGCTCCGGGCGGAGCGTCTCCAAGTCCACGCCCATCACGCTCAGGATCGTGTTGATTGCCGCCACCCCCTGGCAACCGGCCGACAGGGCCGCCTCGGCACCGGCGGCGATGCTCGTCACGTTCGGCGTCAGCTTCGCCCACACCGGGATCTTGGCCGCCCCCATCACCCACCCGGTGACCTCGTGCATGATCTCTAGGCTCTGGCCCATGGCCGCCCCCATCTTCCGCTCCGGTAGGCCGTGGGGGCAGCTGAAGTTCAGCTCGAACCCGGCCACGCCGGTCGCTTGCACCCGCTCGATGATCTCGACCCACCGGTCCTTCTCGTACTCCTCCATGACCGAGGCGATCACGACGCCGTCCGGGTACTTGTCCTTGAGCATCTTCAGCTCGTCGAGCCAGACCTCGAACGGGCGGTCGGAGATCAGCTCGATGTTCTGCCAGCCGATGATCTCCTTGCTCGCCGTCCGGAGCCGGGCGTACCGGGGGGCGACGTTCGTCACCTTGGACGACTCGAGGCTGATCGTCTTGATGATGACCGCGCCCCACCCCTCCTCCAGCGCCTTGCCGACGACGTTCGCATTCGTCCCCGGCGGGCCGGACCCGATCACGAACGGGTTCGGAAGCTTGATGCCGTCGACGGTGGTTTCAAGGGTGGGCATGGAGTGATCCGGAGGGGCGGGGAGAAAAAGACAACCCACGAATGGGCACGAATAGAACACGAATGGGGGACGGGAGTGTGGGCAGTCCACTCCAGAATTTGCACGCCTTTTTCGGGTGCCTGCTGCCCGTATCCCCTCCCCCATTCGTGTTCTATTCGTGCCCATTCGTGGGCAGTTCGACTGCCGTCGCCACGGGCTCGGTCGCCATCCGGGCGTTCGGGTGGCCGGCCATGAAGAGGGCGTAGGCCACGAACGCGATGGCGAACGTGACGAACACGCCGTACGCGTACAACTGCTTGAGGACGAACGCGACGGCGTTCGTGTCGGCCGCTAGCACCCGTCCGCCGGTGGCCTGGTCGCAGAAGCCGGGGACGCACGCGGCCACCGCGACCGCGACGGCCAGCAGGGCGGACCAGTTGATACCCCGGTCGTACCCGTACCGGCCGCCGCGGCGGTACAGGTCGGTGATCGACAGCTTCGCCCGGCGCACGAGCCAGTAGTCGCTCACCAGCACTCCGCCGACGGCACCGAGCAGGGCGGAGATGCCGACCAGCCAGGTGTCGATGTACACGTGGGCGTTGGCCAGCAGGTACCACGGCATCATCAGCGTGCCGACGATGCCGGTGATCAGCCCGCCGAGGCGGAACCCGATGAACCGCGGGGCGAGGTGGGCGAAGTCGTTGGCCGGGCTGACGACGTTCGCGGCGATGTTGGTCGCGAGCGTCGCGACCGCGACGGCCCCCATCGACAGGCCCAGGGCCCACGGGTTCTTGAAGGTCTGGATCAATTCGACCGGGTTCCAGATCGTCTTGCCGAAGATGGTCGGCGTCGCGCTGGTGACGGCGACGCCGATGAACGCGAACAGCGCCATCGTAGGCGGCAGCCCGATCGCCTGGCCGACGATCTGGTCCCGCTGGCTCTTGGCGTACCGGCTGAAGTCCGGGATGTTCAGCGACAGGGTGGCCCAGAACCCGACCATGCCGGTGAGGCCGAGGGCGAACGTCTGCCAAAACGCGCGGCTCGCCGTCCAGTCCGGCCCGAACTTCGAGGGCTGGCGGAGCATGTCGCCGAACCCGTTCGCCCGGTAGTAGGCCCACCCGAGCAGCGCGAACCCGAGCGCGATCAGCAGCGGGGCCTTGATGTTCAGCAGCCAGCGAATCGAGTTGATGCCGGCGACGATGACGATCAGGTTCAGGAGCCAGAACGCCCCATACGCCGCGAACTGCGGCCCGGTGACGCCGAGGAACGTCGGCCAGGTCGGGTCGGCGAGTTTGGGCCGGAAGATGCACGCAATAGCGAACAGCGCCTGCCCGCCGATCCAGCTCTGGATGCCGAACCACCCGCACCCGACGAGGGCGCGGACCATCGCCGGCACGTTCGCGCCGGCCGTGCCGACCGCCGCCCGGCAGTAAACCGGGAACGGGATGCCGTACCGCGTGCCGGCGTGGGCGTTCAGCACCATCGGCACGAGCACGATGACGTTCGCCAGGAAGATCGTGGCGATCGCCTGCCACCAGTTCATCCCGTTGTCGATCAGCCCGCTCGCCAGCATGTACGTGGGGATGCACGCGCACATCGATACCCATAGCGCCGTGATCGACCAGACAGACCACGTCCGTTGCTCGAGCGTGGTCGGGGCGAGGTCGGCGTTCGAGAGCGGGGAGGCGGTCAGCTCGTCGGCGTACAACGCGTCCGGCGGGGCGAGTGACGATGAGGGTACGATGACTGTCATGCGATGAAGGCGGAACACGAATCTGACGAATGGGCACGAAACTTCACGAAGGGGAGCAGGAGCAGTTCCAAACCTCCAGATTCTCTTCGTGAAGATTCGTGCCCATTCGTCAGATTCGTGTTCCGCATCTGCGTTTGGGCTACACCACGCCGCACGCGCCGCGCTTGAGGAACTTCCCGTCCGACTTGCTGCCGACGTACCGGCCGCCGTCGACAACGACCTTCCCGCGGCTCAGCACCGTCTCGACGACGCCCTTGATCTTCGTCCCCTCGAACAGGTTGTAGTCGCAGTTCGTCGC
>JAQGHJ010000292.1 GCA_028288905.1 Phycisphaerales bacterium
GCCTCGGACTTGTCCCTGATTTGTCCCCACGGCGCGCGTCCGCAACAGGGAATGACCGGGACCAACGAGGAACAACGAGACTGGCCTACCGCTCGCCAGACTAAGGATTTAGACGCCAAACGGTAGAGGCTGCTGAGGTTGCGGAAAACCGCCCGCCCGAATCCCCCCCTCTCCGTTTGAAGATTGAGGTTCACCCCCGAACACACCCGCGCCGCAATGCGGCGCGGGTGTGTTCGTTCACTAAGTAGGAGCCTTGATATACGGTGTGCTACCAAAGCGGGATGCGTTTGCCTGCCGATTCCTATTCGGCCATGGCCGAAGCCGCGGACCCTGCGACGGCGTGTGAGATGTCACGGCCCGCGGTGCTCCGCCGCCCGTAGCGAACGCCGCCCGTGCTGGCGAGCCCCCGCCGGCCCCGCGCGCGCGGGTACGCCCACCCATCGCACACTTCACACGATCGTGCGCGTCGTGACCTCCCCCCAACGGCGTCTGCCAGCCCAATTACTTTTCCGCTGACTCCGGACCCTTGCTGCCCTCGGCCGCGGCGGCGAACAGGCGACAGAGGGCAAGGTCCAACTAGGGCATTGCGCCGTCCTCGGGTACCTTGTCCCGCAGACATGGTCGATGATCGCACCACCGTCGCGGTTCAGCGGTACTTGGACGACTTAGCCGGGGTTCGCGGGGACTCACCCGCCGAGCCGATCGTCCGCGCTCTCTTAGCCCGCGCGGTCGATCGGCTTCACCTGCTTTGTGCCACCCTCCTGTTTCGCAACTACCCCCGCCTGACCCGGGGGCCGGTCAACCTGCAGCCGGACGAGATGCTTAGCGCGGTCGTGGAACGGCTGCTCAAGGCGCTCCGCGGCGTCCGCCCCCAAACGGTCCGTCAGTTCTTTGCCCTGGCAAATCAGCACATGCGGTGGGAGCTGAATGACCTGGCCCGCCGCTTAGATGAACAGGTGCCCGCGGTGGAGCTGCGGGAGTCGCTCGTCCCGGCCCCGCCCGAGAGCAGCGGCTCGCAGCTCAGCCCGAACACCCGCCGCATTTTAGACGCGATCGAAGGGCTCCCGCCCGACGAACGAGAGGTGTTCAACCTCGTGCGGATCCAGGGCTTAACGCAGCCGGAGGCCGCGGAGGTGGTCGGCGTGTCGCCGAAGACCGTGCAGCGGCGGCTGAACCGCGGCTTGGTGCTCCTGACGGACCGGCTCGGCGACTTGGTGCCCGCGGTACCCGCCGGCCATACCCCCGCGGATTCCTAACTCACCGCTACGCGGCCGGGCCGCCGGCGAAGCGGTCGTTTCGTGCGGCGGCTTCGGGAGAGCCGGCCGACGGTTCGCGCCATGGTCGACGACCCCCGCATCCCTCAACTGCTCGACGAGGTTTTGGACACGGCCCGCACCCCCGAAGAGGTGTGCGCGACCTGCCCGGAGCTGGCGGGGGAGGTCCGCGCGCGGTGGGAACGATGCCGGCGGATGGAAGCACAGATCTCGGCCCTGTTCCCGTCGTCCGGCCCGATCGCCGGCGGCCGGCGGGCACCGCACCGGTGGGCCGACCTGCCCCGCATCCCGGGGTACGACGTGCAGTCGGTGCTCGGCCGCGGCGGGTGCGGGGTGGTCTTCAAGGCCCGGCACCTGAAGCTCAACCGCGTCGTCGCGCTGAAGATGCTGCTCAGCGGGGCGTTCGCGGGGCGGCTAGAGGTGGCCCGGTTCACCCGCGAGGCCGAGGCGGTCGCCGGGCTGCGGCACCCGAACGTCGTGCAGGTCCACGACGTCGGGGACCACGAGGGCAGGCCGTACTTCACCATGGAGTTCGTCGAGGGCGGCAGCCTTGCCGAGAAGTTGGCCGGGGCACCCCAGCCGGCCGCCGCCGCTGCCGCACTGCTGTTCACTCTGGCCGGGGCGGTGCAGGCGGCCCACGACGGCGGGGTGGTCCACCGCGACCTGAAGCCGTCCAATGTCCTGCTGACGGCGGACGGGACGCCGAAGATCAGCGACTTCGGCCTGGCCCGCCGCTTCGAGGACTCGGCCGCCCTCACCCTGACCGGGGCCCGGGTCGGGACGCCGTCGTACATGGCCCCCGAGCAGGCGGCCGGCACGGCCGGCGCGGTCGGGCCGCCGGCGGACGTGTACGCGCTCGGCGCGATCCTGTACGAGATGCTCACCGGCCGCCCGCCGTTCCGCGGGGAAACGGCCCTGGAGACCCAGCGGCAGTTGGTCACCGAGGAACCGGTCCGGCCGTCGCGGCTGAACCCGAAGGTCCCGCGGGACCTGGAGACGATCTGCCTCACGTGCCTGCGCAAGGACCCGCACCGGCGGTACGCGACGGCGGCGGCGCTGGCGCAGGACCTCCGCCGGTTCGAGCGGCGTGAACCGATTGCGGCACGGGCGACCGGTCAGTTCGAGCGGGCCGTGAAGTGGGTGCGGCGGCACCCGTCGCGGGCGGCCGGGCTCGCCACCGCCGCCGCCGTCGCCGCCGTCGCGTTCGGCGGCTGCCTGTGGCTCGCGTCGGAGCGGGCGGCGACTGCCCGGG
>JAQGHJ010000303.1 GCA_028288905.1 Phycisphaerales bacterium
TGCGGGGCCGTCCCGTCGACGGACATTGCCCGGGCGTGACCGGCAAGCGACTGAGCGCGTACGTGGCCGCCGGCGTCGGCAGCGACCACGAGTGCGTCACCGCCGCCGAGGCCCGCGAAAAGCTGGCCCGCGGGCTGTACCTGTTGATCCGCGAGGCGACGAATGCCCGGAACCTCGACGCGCTGCTGCCCGTCGTGACCCCGGCCAACAGCCGGCGGGTCTGCTTCTGCACGGACGACCGGACGCCGGTCGACCTGCTCGGTGAGGGGTCGGTGGACCACATGGTCCGGCGGGCAATCGCGGCCGGGTCCGACCCGATCGATGCGATTCGGATGGCCACCTTGAACGCGGCCGAGTGGTTCGGCCTGCCGCACCTGGGCGCGATCGCCCCGGGCCGGGCGGCCAGCTTCTTCGCGTTCGACGACCTGGCGAGGCCCGAGGCGAAGCTCGTGTTCGCCCGCGGCGTGCTCGTGGCCGAGGACGGCAAGCTGACGGCGGAGGGCGAGACGGCGCTGGCCGAGGCGACCGGCACCGGGCCGGCGGACGCGCTCGGCCGGTGCGACGTCGCGTGGGACGCCGTCCGGTGGGACGTGCCGGCCAAGTCGCACCGCGTGCGGGTCATTGGGTCGCTGCCGGACCAGCTCGTGACCCAGCACCGTGTGCTGCCGGCCACGGTGGCCGGCGGCCTGGCCGTGGCCGACCCCAGTTGCGACGTGCTCAAGATGATGGTGATCGAGCGGCACGCCGGCACCGGCCGGCACGGCGTCGGGTTCGTGCAGGGGTTCGGGTTCGCCCGCGGGGCCATCGCCGGCACGGTCGCCCACGACCACCACAACTTGGTGACGATCGGGGCGGACGACCTGTCGATGCAGTCGGCCGCCCGGGCCGCAGCGGCGAACGGCGGCGGCTTGGCGGTGGCCGTCGGCGAACGGGTGATCGCCCGGCTGCCGCTGCCGGTCGGCGGCCTGATGAGCGACCGCCCGCTGGCCGAGGTGGCCGCCGCGTACGCCGAAGTGGTGGCGGCGGCCAAGGCGCTGGGCTCCCCGCTGGCCGACCCGTTCATGGCGATGAGCTTCATGGCGTTGGAGGTCATCCCGAGCCTGAAGCTGACGGACCACGGGCTGGTGGACGTGGACAAGTTCGAGGTCGTCGACCTGTTCGCGTGATCGCAGTGAGGGCTTGGGGAGTTTTATGTATGGCGGTGCCTGAAGACAAAGCCGAATTGGTAGGCGACGACGTGAGCTCGCTGGTCTCGCTAGGACCGCTGCCCGGTAGTGACGATGCGGCGGTCGAGGTCCTCGAAAAATACGAGAGGCTTTTGTGAGCAATCGACCGCCCGATGTCTCGCGCCGAAGCGTTGGCCTTGTTGGAGGTTTTCCCGGCAGGCGAGGAAGAGGATGATTGCTTTGGCTTTGCTTGGAGCCTGCTTCACCTTGTAGAAACCGTGCCGGGCGGAATCGACTATCGCAACGTGAGGGCGACCGGCCCGTGGATCGACCGGCTCAGGCATCGAGCGGAAACCCTCGTCCGCCGGCGAGACCAAGTCCTGCTGGCGCGTGCGGCCATCGCTGGCACGAACGTCGCGACGCGACCTGCCGACGCGTAGTCGTCCGGCGCGTCACGCGAGTCCCGCCCGCGACGGAGGAGCATTAGACCCGAAACATGCGACCCGTTGCTTCCCTAGTTCACTCCCGCACCCGCGTCCGCCCGCGGTACGCGCTGCTGCCGCTCGAAGGATTCCCGGACAGCCGGTTGCCGACGTGGCCCGGGGCACGGGTCCGGGTGCTTGCGTCGCCGGCCCTCGGGGCAGGGTTCGTGCAGTACCTGATCGACCTGCCGGCCGGCGGCCGCGGCGGGTTCCCGGCCGACGGCCGCGGCGACGGCCGAGGCACCGAGACGTTCTGCTACGTCCTGAGCGGCAGTGGCACGTTGGCCGGCGGCTCCGGCGACTACGGTGGCCGGCACCCGCTGGCGGCCGGCGCGTTCGCGCTGCTGCCGCCGGGCGACGCGGTCGCTGTGTCGGCCGCCCCCGACGCAGGGCTGTCGTTGCTCGTCCTCCGCAAGCGGTACGAACCCGCCGCCGGCGTGGAGCCGTTCGCCGCCGTCTTCGGCCACGAGGCCGACGTGCCCCGGCAGGTGTGGGCCGACAACCCGCACTCGCTGCTCCAGACGCTGGTCCCGGACGAGCTGGGCTTCGACCTGGCGATGAACATCTTCACGTTCTCGCCCGGTTTCGGCCTGCCGGTCGTTGAGACGCACGTGATGGAGCACGGCCTGTACTTCCTCCAGGGCAAGGGCGTGTACTACCTCGGCGACGACTGGATGGAGGTCGAGCAGGACGACTTCGTCTGGATGGGCCCGTACTGCCCGCAGAGCTTCTACGCGACCGGGCCGGTGCCGAGCCGGTACCTGTACTACAAGAACGTGAATCGCGAGATCGAGGTTTAGTCAGTAGCCGGTGGTCCGTGGTCAGTAGTAGAAGCAACTACTGCCGGCGGGGCCGCCCCGAGCGTGACGCCTTCCACTACTGACCACGGACGACTGACTACCGACTGGCTCCCATGCTTGAAAAAATCTACCGAGACGCCGACGTCGACGCGACGATCCTGGCCGGCAAGACGCTGGCCGTGATCGGGTACGGGATCCAGGGAAAGGCCCAGGCGGCCAACGCCAAGGACTCCGGGTTCACCGTCATCATCGGCTGCCGCGGCAATGACGACGGCAGCCCGAGCCGGGGCCAGGCGACGGCCGACGGGTTCGAGGCGATGAGCGTGGCCGACGCGACGAGGCGGGCGGACGTGCTGCTGATCGAGCTGGCCGACCCGGTGCAGCCGTCGGTGTACCGGGCCGAGATCGGGCCGAACCTGCGGCCGGGGCAGACGCTGTGCTTCTGCCACGGGTTCAGCGTGCTGTACGGGCAGATCGTGCCGCCGAAGGACGTGAACGTCGTGCTGTACGTCCCTAATGCGCCCGGCGCGTTCGTGCGGGCGAAGTACCAGGCCGGCGAGGGCGTCTACGGGTGCGTCGGCGTCGACCACGACGCGACCGGCGACGCGCGCGAGATCGCCTTCGCCATCAGCAA
>JAQGHJ010000313.1 GCA_028288905.1 Phycisphaerales bacterium
TCGGGGCTCAGGTCGACGAACTCAACGCCGGCCCCGCTCCCCTCGTCGTCCCCCGCATCGGCCGCCGCCCGAGCGGCCGGAGCCGCTTCTCCAAACATTTCGCGGCGGAGCTCGTCGTCCTCGAACTCGACGGCCAAGTCCTTGCCGACGTCCGCCTGCCGCACCGCTGGCCGCTTGGCGGCGGGCGCCTTTTTGCCGCCGGCCGCCTTGGCCGCGGTCGCCTTCTTCGCCGCGGCGGCGGCCGGGCCGTCCGGCCGGGCGGCGGCCTTCGCCCCGCCGCTCTTGGCCGTCGAGTACAACTGCTTCACCTCCCACTCCGTCAGGGGGCGGAACTTCCCGGGGCCGACGCCGCTCAGCGTCAGCGGGCCCATCTGGATGCGGGTCAGGTCCCGCACCTTGTGCCCGAACTTGGCGAGCATCCGCCGGACCTGCCGGTTCCGGCCCTCCCGGATCGTCACCTCCATCACCGTCGCGCCCTTGCCGCGGAAGATCACCTTGATCTTGCACTTGCCGGTCTTGAACCCCTTCCCCTCCTTGTCCGCCAGCCAGATGCCCTCCTGCAGCGTCTTGATCGTGGCGTCGGTGACCGTGCCGTCGACCTCGGCCCGGTACGTCTTACTCACCTCGTACCGCGGGTGGGTGAGCAGGTTCGTCAGCTCGCCGTCGTTCGTCAGCAGCAGCAACCCCTTGGAGTCGGCGTCGAGCCGGCCGACGGGGTAGACCCGACTCGGCAGGTCCGGCGGGAGCAGGTCCTTCGCCAGCCGCTGCTCGCCCTGGGCGACGTTCGTGCTGTACACCCGCCGCGGCTTGTTCAGCAGGAAGTACATCTTCTCGACCGGCTTGGCCCCCTTGCGGGTGGTGGCCAGCCGCACGCTCTCGTCGTCGACCGTGACCTTGTCCTTTTCCGGGTCGATCAGGACCGGCAGTTTGGTCACCACCTTGCCGTTCACGGCGATCCGCCCTTGGCCGATCATCAATTCGATGTTCCGCCGCGAGTCGACGCCGAAGTTGGCCAAGACCTTCTGGATGCGCTCTTTCACGGCGGCGATCTTACCGGGTCCCGACCGGCAAGGGCAGCGGGCTGACCGCGGCGGCCAATAGCCTTACGCATTGAAGGCGCCTCAGCGATCGCGGCCCGCAGTCCTCCCGAAGCGGACACGACCCACGCGGCCCTTACTTGATCCCGACCACCATCGACTCCGGCCCGCCCAAGTGCTCGACCCGGCAGTCCTTGAACCCCGCCTCCCGCATCCACCCGACGCAGTCGGCCCCAGTGTAGTCGAACCCGCCGGGCGTCTCGATCAGCATGTTCAGGCTCATCAGCAGCCCGAACGCGTTCGTCCGCCGGTCGTCGTCGATCAGCGACTCGTACACGATCAGGGCCCCGCCGGCCGGCAGCGCGTCGTACGCCTTTGACAGCAGCATCTGCTTCGTCGGCAGGTCCCAGTCGTGCAGGATGTGACCCATCACCAGCACGTCGGCGGCCGGCAGCGGCTCCTTCATGAAGTCGCCGGGTCGGAACGCCACCCGGCCGCCGAGGTCGAACCCCGCGGCGTACTCCTCGAACACCGGCTTCACGCCCGGCAGGTCGTACCCGACCGCTGATAGGTGTGGGTGGGCCAATGCGAGCGTCACCGGCAGCGCGCCCTGGGCGCAGCCGACGTCGGCGACCGACTTGACCCGGGCGAACGGGAACTTGGCCGCTATCGCCCGGGCGGACGGCAGGCTCATGCCGGTCATCGCCCCGAGGAACAGCTTCAGCCGGGCCGGGTCGGCGTACAGCGACTCGAACGTGTTCTCACCGCCTTTCGCCTCGTTCTGCGACTCGCCCGTCCTCACCGCTTCGGTGAGGTGGCCCCAGTGCCCGTACAGCCGGTGGTTGGCCATCTCCAGGATGCCGCCGACGTACGACGGCTTGGCCCGGTCGAGGAACCGGTCCGTCTCCTGCGTGTTCGCGTACCGGCCGTCCGTCCGGCCGAGCATGCCGAGGGCGACGAGGGCGTCGAAGAAGTCGGCCGCGCTGCGGGCGTGCACGCCGAGCCGGCGGCGGAGCTGCTCGGCGTCGGCCGGCCCTTCGGCCAGGGCGGTGAAGACGCCCAGCTCGACGGCCGTCAATAGGACCTTAGAGCCCCAGAAGCCGAGCCCGAGTTGGAGGATGCGGTCGGCGGACGGGTCCTGCGGGATCGATTGCGGCGCGGTCATGATGCCCTCGTAACGTTTAGCGTCTTGCGCGAATTGCCCCGGCTTCGGGGTGGGTATTCTGCACGCAAAGATGCGGCGCGGAGGGTGCCGAGAGGTGCCCTGAACCGGGCTGTCCAGTTAAGCCGAACCGGCCGTGCTCGCCTCCGGGCGATGCGCTCCGGACGCGGCCAACCCTTCCCTCCCGCCGAGGCAGGCGGGTGTAGTCGCGCGGCAGGGGAGAATGGGACGAATGACCATCAGTGCTTTCATGGTCGCCCTGCCCCGCCCCGGCGAGCCCGCCGTGC
The DNA here is from genome assembly GCA_028288905.1 of Phycisphaerales bacterium. Taxonomy (GTDB): domain Bacteria; phylum Planctomycetota; class Phycisphaerae; order Tepidisphaerales; family Tepidisphaeraceae; genus Humisphaera. The sequence goes on from JAQGHJ010000313.1 coordinate 2,487, forward strand.
CGGTGCTGCGTCTCTCCGTCGACCAGTACCACGCGATGATGGAGAAGGGGATCGTCCGCGAGGGCGAGCCGTTCGAACCGATCGACGGCCGGATTGTCTGCAAGAACCGGGCGGCCGCGAGGGACGACCCGACGACCATTGGCGACCGACACGTCTGGTCCGTGGTGAAACTCGGCGAGGTGTCGCGGCTGTTGGAGCCGTTCGGGTGTCACCTGCGTGCGCAGCAGCCCATCTCGATCCCGCCGTACGACGAGCCGGAGCCGGACGGCGCGATCGTCGTCGGGACGGAGGACGACTACCTCCACCACAAGCCGGCGGCCGGCGAGATCCTGTGCGTGATCGAGGTGTCCGATTCGTCTCTGCTGTACGACCGGCGGGTGAAGGGCCGGACGTACGCGACGGCCGGGCTACCGCTGTACGTGTTCCTGAACCTCGTTGACGTCGTCGCCGAGGTGTACCGGCTGCCCGGGGCGATGGGCGGGTCGTACGGGCCGCCGGACGTGTTGCCGAAGGGTCAGGTCTTGGCGTTGCCGACGGCGACCGACACTGGGGTCGAAGTGCCCGTCGAACGGTTGCTGCCGCCCTGACGCCTCGTTCGTTTAGTGCAATTCAACTTCCGTCGGGAACGTCGCCTCCAACCACACGCAGTCGCTCAGCGTTTTGATGACCGGCTCCCTCATCGCCGCCGGCAGCAGCAGCGTGTCGCCGCGGGCGAACCGGGTGACGTGGCCGCCCTTTGTCCGCACCTCGGCCGTGCCCTCCAACATCATCCAAACGACCGGCTCGTCGTAGGGCACCGGCTCCTCGACGCCCTCGGTGAACCGGACCTTCTCCAGCTTGAAGTACGGGCAGGTGGCCAGCCGGGTGACGGTCGTGAACGTGCCGCCGACGTGCGACCGGGGCTGCTCGGGGGCAGGCCCGGCGGCGAAGTCGATGCAGTCCAGGGCCTGGGCCAGATGAAGGGCCCGCGACTTGCC
>JAQGHJ010000315.1 GCA_028288905.1 Phycisphaerales bacterium
GCATCACGGCCGGCAACGTCGGCGAGGTGCTGGCGACGGGGATGCGGGCGGTGGCCGTGACTTCGGCCGTCCTGGCGGCGGACGACGTGCGGGGGGCGGCGCGGGAGTTGGCGGAGAAGTTGTCACCGCGAGTAGCCCGATCAGCAGGTGTTGTTCGGTAGATGTGCGCGGTGGCCCGTCGCCTGAGATCGCGGCGTATTTGCAGAATCGACGGCGAAGGCACGAGCGACACGGATGTCCCAAGTAGCAGCTCCCTTATCCACTGAGGCGACCGTCCGACGAGGAAGCGCCCCAGCCGCCACCGCCGCCAGCTTCCTGCGCCACGCGAAGGTGGTCGGGCTGCTGACGCTGGCCAGCCGGCTGCTCGGGCTGCTGCGGGAGGTGATCGCGTCTCATTACCTGGGGGCCGGGCCGATCGCGTCGGCGTTCACGGTCGCGTTCACGGTCCCGAACCTGTTCCGCAAGTTGTTCGGCGAAGGAGCGTTGTCGGCGGCATTTATTCCGCTGTACGCCAGGGCGGTGCGTGACGAGCGAGAGTCGGCCACTGCTGTGGGCGGGGTAGTTATCCCGTCGACCGTGGTGCCCGAACCCGTGATGGTGGCCGCGGCGACGGACGCCGTGGCGGCCGACGCGCGGGACGAGGTCGTACTCGCCCAGAGTCTGCTGACGGAGGTCAACGCCGCGGCCGGGCCGCTACCCTCCAGCGCGCCTAGGGCCCCCGTGCTGCCGGATGGGTCCGCCAACGCCTTCGCGGCCGCCGGCGTGAACCTGCTTGTCGCGATCCTGTGCGGCATCACCGTCGTCGGGGAGATCGGGCTGGCCGCGGTGCTCTGGCTCTGGCCGGGCGGGCTTCGGCCGGACCACCTGCTCGCCGTCCGGCTGACGGCGATCATGCTGCCGTACGTCGTCCTGATCTGCGGGACGGCTTTTCTGTCCGGCGTGCTCCAGGTCCACCGCCGGTTCGCGGCGGCGGCGGCCGCCCCGATCCTGCTGAACGTTTGCCACGTCGCGGTCCTGGTAATTGGCGCGCGGGCGCTAGGGCTGACGGGCCGGACCGAGGACGCGGCCGCCGAGGCGCTGCAGACGACGCTCCTGTACTGGCTGGCCGGGTTCGTCCTCGTGGGCGGCGTCCTGCAGGTCCTGATCCTGCTACCGGGGCTGCGGGCGGTCGGGTTCCGGTTCTCGGCCGGGGCGGGCTGGTGGACGCCGCTGACCCGGGCGATGCTCCGGCTCAGCGTCCCGGTGGCGATCGGGGCGGGCGTGGTGCAGGTGTCCGTGCTGCTGGATCGGGGCCTGTCCATCCTGCTCGCCCAAGGCACCGACGCAGCCGGGGCAGTCGTGTCGACCCACTTCTCGCTACTCGGCCACGCGGTCCGTTACCCGCTGGAGGCCGGGGCGCCGGCCCGGCTGGCGATCGCCCAGTTCATGTACCTCTTCCCGCTCGGGATCTTCGCCACCGCGCTGGCGACCGCGATCTTCCCGTCGCTTAGCGCCGACGCGCTGGACCGCGATCAATCGGCGTTCCGTGCGTCACTGCGGCAGGGGATCGAGGCGGCGCTGTGGGAGGGCATCCCGGCCAGCGTCGGGTTGATTTTGGTCGCCGAGCCGGCCGTCCGGCTGCTGTTCCAGCACGGGCAGGTCGCCGCCGCCCAGGCGGACTGGGTGATCCGGTCCCTGACGTTCTACGCGGCCGGCATCTGGGCGTTCTCGCTGCTCCAGATCGTCAGCCGGGCGTACTACGCCGTGCAGGACACCCGGACGCCGCTCGTGATGTCCGCGATCAACCTGGCGGTGAACCTAGTGGTCGAGCTGCCGCTATTGTGGTGGCTCGGCGAGGCCGGCATGGCCGTCGGCACGCTGGCGGCGTTTACGGTGCAAGCGGTGCTGATGTTGTGGTTGCTCGACCGCCGGGTCGGTGGGCTGCAGCTCGGGTCGATCATCCCGGCTGTCGGCAAAATGGTGCTGGCGACGGCTGGCATGACGGGGGTGTGCTGGGTCGTCCGCCGACTGCCCGGGTTCCCCGCGGGCCAGAGTCGGCCCGCATGGGCGGCCCAGGTGGCGATCCTTGTTGTGGTCGGCGGCGGCGTCTACGTGGCAGCTTGCCGAGCCCTGGGGGTAACCGTGATGGAGCAGCTGATGCCGCGGCGGTTCCGCCGGCGACGACGGGCGTGAACGGCAGCACCCTCACAATCCGTGGTGCGCCGCCCGGCCGCCGCCCCTACAATCGGGTCTGATGAGCGCCAACAGCGGCTACACCCAAAGCGTCCAACGGCTGATGCAGGAACTCGCGCGCCTGCCCGGAATCGGCATGCGTTCCGCCGAGCGGATCGCGTTCCACCTGCTCAAGCAGAGCCCGGAGGACGCGATGAAGCTGGCCGACGCGATCCACGAGGTGAAGACGCGGATCCGCCACTGCACGGTCTGCTACAACCTGACCGAGGCCGACCCGTGTAACATCTGCGCCGACCCGGTCCGGGACCGCGGGTTGGTGTGCGTCGTCGAGCAGCCGAAGGACCTGCTGGCGCTGGAGTCGGCGGGCATGTTCAAGGGCGTGTACCACGTCCTGCTCGGGCGGATCGCCCCGCTGGAGGGGATCGAGCCGGGCGACCTGACGATCGACGCCCTGGCCGAGCGGGTGGCCTCCGGAACCGTACGGGAACTCATCATGGGCACAAACCCCACGATGGAGGGGGACGGGACGGCTCTGTACATCCAGAGCGTCTTGCAGGGCCGGTTCCCGGACATGCCGATCACCCGGCTCGCCCGCGGGCTGCCGGCCGGCAGCAGCATCGAGTACGCGAACCGGAACATCCTAGCCGACGCGATCAGCGGCCGGCAGCGGATGTGACGGGC
>JAQGHJ010000345.1 GCA_028288905.1 Phycisphaerales bacterium
GGACGATGGCACCTCCCCACCCGGTGGCACTCTCCCGTACGAGCTGAGGGGGACGGCACCCCACGGGGTGCTTCGAGCCGTCCTGCGAGGAGGGTGCAGGGACAGCTCGAATCTTCTCACCGACTCTCACGTGGCTTACGAAGCCGTCCCGCGGGGTCGACGTCGTGTCGGTCGTTGAGGCGGAACTCCATCTCCCGCACGAACAGCCGGAAGTTCCGCTTCCACCCGCCGCGGTACAGCTTCAGCGGCCGCCCGGCGAAGCGCCAGAAGTTCTCGACCCCGTTCGTGTGCGTCCGGCCGTTGCCCTGCGCCTCGCCCTGGTCGGTCCGCGGGTGCCGGGACCCGGCCGGGCGCGGCTCGTCGTATGCCGCGTACCGGTCGCCGTAGGCGCAGCACTGCGGCCGCACGTTGGAAACGGGCGGCGCACCGGCGTGACGCCCAGCCTAGCTGGTCGGGGAACCGACGCGGACCTCTCCCTTGCGCTTGAGCAGCCCGAACACTGGCACGTTCCCGCCGGCCCCGCGGCGCCGCCTGCCCCAGCGGCGGCCGCCGAAGTAGCCCTCGTCGACCTCGCTGCCCACGTACGGCAGATCGGCCAGCTCCCGCTCGGCGGCGGCGGCCGGCCCGTACGGGACCAGAACCTCACCACCGCGCAACGGGGCCACGCGGGTGGGGCATCGGGCCTCGGGATTGGTGCGTCACAGCACTGACTTGGCCGACCGGGTGGAGATCGTCTGGTCCAGCGGTACTATCGCGTCCGCCCGAATAGACCCGCACCGGGTCCGTATATGGACGGCGGCCGGCGCGCAAGAGTTTTGCGGGCCGGCTCGCCGCCTGTTCGGCACCCGCTGATCCAGTCGCTCGTCGAAAAGCTCGATGCTCGACCGAGGGCTGGCGGACCAGCGCGTGCTCGTGCGGGCCGGCACTCGCGCCCGAGGGTGACACAGCCGGTGACGTGATTACCCGGCCGTGACCAAGGCGCGGGACACCCGCGACGTCTCGCCGGTCCTGGGACGGCCGCCGCGCCGGCCCAGCCGGCCCGTGGCGCGCAGCGGGGTGACTTCGAGGAGCAAAAGAGCAACCCATGGAAACGCCGCCGCCACGCAGACGGGCCTTGATCACGGGCATCACGGGCCAGGACGGGTCGTACCTGGCCGAGCTGCTGCTCGGCAAGGGGTACGAGGTGCACGGGGTGATCCGCCGCAGCAGCTCGTTCAACACGGACCGGATCGAGCACCTGTACCGGGACCCGCACGCGTCCGGGGCCACGATGCGACTGCACTACGGCGACCTGGTCGACGGGATCGGGCTGCGGGAGATCCTGACCCGGGTCAGGCCCGACGAGCTGTACAACCTGGCCGCCCAGAGCCACGTCCGGGTCAGCTACGACCAGCCGGTGTACACGGTCCAGGCCGACGCGCTGGGGACGATGAACCTGCTCGAGGCCGTCCGGGACACCGGGCTGGCCACCCGCGTCTACCAGGCGAGCAGCAGCGAGATGTACGGGAAGGTGCGGGAGACGCCGCAGACCGAGCTCACCCCGTTCCACCCCCGCAGCCCGTACGCGTGCGCGAAGGTGTACAGCTTCTGGCAGACCGTGAACTACCGGGAGGCGTACGGCATGTACGCGGTGAACGGGATCCTGTTCAACCACGAGAGCCCGCGGCGGGGGGAGACGTTCGTCACGCGGAAGGTCACCCGGGCGGCGACCCGGATCAAGCTCGGGCTGCAGGACAAGCTGTTCCTCGGGAACCTGGACGCCAAGCGGGACTGGGGGTTCGCCGGGGACTACGTCGAGGCGATGTGGCGGATGCTCCAGCGGGAGACGCCGGACGACTACGTGATCGCGACGGGGGAGACGCACAGCGTCCGGGAGTTCCTGGACGCCGTGTTCGGGCAGCTCGGGCTGGACTGGAACGCGTTCGTCGAGGTCGACCCGAAGTACTTCCGCCCGGCCGAGGTCGACCTGCTGCTCGGGGACCCGGCCAAGGCCAAGCGGGAGCTCGGGTGGGAGCCGAAGGTGACGTTCCGGGCGCTGGCCGACATGATGGTGAAGGCCGACCTGGAGCTGGCCAACCGCGAGCGGGTCGTCGCCGAGGCCGAGGGGCGGGCGGTCGGGGACAAGCGGTGATCCGATGACGGCGAAGGAGTGAACGGATCGACTTGAGTGACGGGTATCTTCACCGTACGCAAACCGTTGTCTGTGAAGTGAAGCGTCAGCTCGTTCGCCGGTCGGTCTCAAGTCAGAACTGCGTTCGACCCGCACCCGGGGCACGGCGGGTGGGGTCGCCGAACTGCCTGGCCGCCCGGTGATCGGTTGGGCGCGGTACCGTGCAAAGTGCGAAGGGAAAAGCCGGCCGAGCGGTGCCCCTACCGTGGGGGCATTTCTCCCCAGATCTATAGCCGCAGCACCGGCCTCGTGCCGCCCCTTCCCGCACATGCGACCGACGCAAAGCAGACGGTCCGGCTCTGCCCCAACCGCCCTAAAGTCCTACACTCGGCATCAGTTTATGGGTGGTTGACTGCAGCTGTAGCTCATGCTTTCGCCGCCGCGTGTGGACCGACCGCAGGCACTCGCCCAGGTTCCGCTTCATCATGCTGTTCACCGTCCCCGCCCGCGACCGCTGGCCGTACGCCTCGGCGTCGGCCTTGCGGGCGAATCGCTGGCGCGTGAGCCGCCGGAACTGGCCGGCCGGCCAGTTTTGGCCGGGATCACCGACCGCACGGTCGCGTCCGGCCGGGTGACCCGGTGATCAGCCTCAGAGTCGTACACGCCGTCGGCCACGACCGTCTGGACGTCAGCCCCCGCCGCGAGTCGAACTGCAGAGGCTCGAAGCCCGGGGCGTCCGACCCGTTGCCGGCCGTCGACCGGGCGGCCAAGATCTGGTACGTCGCGGCCGTCACGGCTAAGTCCAGCTTCGCCGGCCGCCGGCGTGCGGGGCGGGCTGGTCCCGGTCGGCACCGTGCTGCTGGCCCGCCGGCCAGGGCTGGCCGACCCGGCCGCCCGAGCCGACCACGCTGCCGCGTTCCGCCGGTGGAACGTGCGGCAGACGATGGCGGACGTAGGAGCGATGAAGGCGGCGGTCTACGCGGATTACTTAGGGAACCGGTGGTGGGCGTTCATGGATGCCCGGCTCGACGACGCCGTGTTCGCAAGCGTCGAGCCGTTCTGGTGCCGCCGGCACGGCCCGTCGTACCGGGATCCGTATGAATCGCCCTGAGAGCGAGGGGACAGCTTCCCAAAATCAACAGTACCCTTGATGATTTGTTGCCGACTGCTCGCACGCATGACGTGCCGCCCCGCGCCGGCCGCCCGTTCTCACGAGGGTCCAAATGGGACTGCGGCGTACCGCCGCCAACGCCCTGCCGCCTTCGTTCGTCCGGTGGCTCGGCCGGCTCCAGTTCAGCGTCGCCGCCGCCGGCCCGGCGATCCGGTGGGCGGCGGCCGAGGTGGCCAGCGGCGAGTCGGTGATCCGGCACGGCGTCGGGGCCGGGCTCCGGTTCGACGCCGCCGGCACGAACCCCGGGTACGCGATGGGCACGTCGGAGGCGGCCGAGCAACGTGCCCTGGCGGCCCACCTGCGGCCAGGCGGTGTCTACTACGACGTCGGGGCGAACGCCCGGTTCTTCACGACCCTGGCCGGCCGGCAGGTCGGCCCCGGCGGCCGCGTGTACGGGTTCGAGCCGTCCCCGGCGAACGCCGCCGCCGCCCGGACGAACGCCGCGCGGAACGGGTTCGGGCACGTGACGATCGTCGAGGCCGCGGTCGCGGACCGCACGCGGGAGGCAGCGTTCGTCATCGACCCGACGCCCACGTTCTGCCACCTGGCCGCCCCCGGCGAGTCGGAAGCGCTCGCCCCCGGGGCCTGGGCCGTCACCGTCCCGGTCACCACGATCGACGAGGCGGTCGCCCGGGGCGAGCTGCGGCCGCCGGACTACGTGACGATCGACACGGAGGGGGCGGAGCTGCGGGTGCTGGCCGGGATGGTCGAGACGGTGAGGGCCCACCGGCCCGCCGCCGGGGTCATAGCATCGAACTGCCGGCACCCGTCGCACGGCCGCACAGTCCGGGGCAACAATCGCCTTCACCGTCGGCACGGAGTTCACCCCGACCGGCGGGCGGCCGATCGTCGCGACGTCGGGGCCAGCGTTCCCGTTTGCCTGGGCCGGCACGCAGGTCCGGAACGTATCCCTGTTCGTCGCCCGGCACCGGCCGTATACCCGGCAGTTCGTCGCCGCGACCGACGCGCCCACTGACCCGTGCTTCAGGTACTGGCAGTGCAAGCCCTTGACGACGAAGCACCCCACGTCGTAAGCGTCGGCCGTTGCAACGAATGGGTCGGCCGACCGGGGGCCGCCGACCCACCAGGCGTCGTTCAGTTAGCGGGTCGTGTTGGAAGGCAGCCCGATCGCGTCCGAGCCGTTCGACGCGTCGAACCACCATTGAAACCCGTACACCTCGGACGAATAACC
>JAQGHJ010000370.1 GCA_028288905.1 Phycisphaerales bacterium
CGCCGGCCGCGAACGCCGCCAGCTCGATCGTCGTGACGAACAGCCGGTGCCCGAACTGCTCGAACCGGCAGCACCGCCCCGAGATGACGCAGACCGGCTGGCGGGCGTCGATCGCGGCGGCCACGCGGGCGTACAGCTCGGCCACCGCCGTCGCCAGTTCCGGCCGCCCGGACGCCGCCCGGACGTCCGTTGACAAGGTGACAGCCTGTTCGTCGGTCAGCTTCAGCATCGCTTGAACTCGCCCTCGCCTCAATCCGACCGTGCCACGACCCGCGACGTCACCAACACCCGACCGGCGGCGAGAGTTCCGATCATACGTCGAAGCTCCGCCCCGCGACGGTCGGGGCGGGACTCGTGGTTCTACCAGGGTGACTACGCCCAGTGCCGCAACGGCGACGGGGCGACGCGCCGGCCTTCCGGTTTCGCGAATCTCGTAAGCCGCGGGCGGCTTGGCCCACCGCCCTCACCCCCTAGCCCCGGGCCTACAATCTCGCCGCAAAGTCGAGAACGCTTCGCCGCGGCCACCGCGGCACCGCCCCGGAGGACGCCGCCATGCCCCCGACCCGACCGAATCCTGACCCCCGCCATCGTGACCCCTCCGCCGCGGGCCCGTCCACGACGCCGTCCGACGACGCCGTCGACCTCCCGCGGATCGAGCGTGCGGTCCGGGAGATCTTGCTGGCCGTCGGGGAGGACCCGGACCGCGAGGGGCTGCTGAAAACGCCGAACCGGGTCGCCCGGGCGTACGCGGAGCTGATGGCCGGGCTGCGGGAGGACCCGCGGCGGCACCTCAAGACGGTGTTCACCGAGCGGTACGACGAGGTCGTGCTGCTGCGGGACATCGAGTTCCACAGCCTGTGCGAGCACCACCTGCTGCCGTTCACCGGCCGGGCCCACGTCGCGTACCTGCCGGACGGGAAGGTGGTCGGGCTGAGCAAGCTCGCCCGGCTGGTCGAGGGGTTCGCCCGCCGCCCGCAGGTACAGGAGCGGCTGACCACCCAGGTCGCCGACGCCTTGGTCGAGGAACTGAGCCCGGCCGGGGCGGCGTGCGTGATCGAGGCGACCCATACCTGCATGACCATGCGGGGGGCGAAGAAGCACGGCAGCACGATGGTCACCAGCGCGCTCCGCGGCGTGTTCAAGGACAACGCGTCGAGCCGGGCGGAGATTTTGTCGCTCATGCACGCCAAGGGCGGGTCGTTGTGAGACGGGGGCGGCGGCAACGGGGTGCTCCGCGGCGGTCGGCCAGCCCCGCCGCCGCGGCCTCGCGTCCGCCCAGCCGGCCGCCTATATTCGCCGCCCCATGACTCCCACGCCGGTGCCCGCGGAACGCGCCTCGCGACCCCCGGTGCCATTGCTGCTGCTGCTCGCCGCCGGCTTGGGTCTTTGGGTGTTGAAACTCCGGGCGGAGTTCGGCCCGGCCGCCTCGCTCGTCCTCGCCGGGTTGGCAGTCGCCACCGCGGCCGTACCCGCCTCGCGGCGAATCGCTGCCTCCCTCCTCGACCGGGTCCGGAACCCGTCTCCCCGGTCGGCGTGGGCGGCGGCGGCGGCCGTCGCGGCGGCGGCCGCCGCCTACCTGTTCGCCACCGCCTGGTGGCAGGGGACGGACCTCGTCCCCCGGCTGTCCGACGAGTTCAGCTATCTAATCCAAGCCCGGATGCTGGCCGGCGGCCGGCTGTGGCACGCGCCGCACCCGCCCGCCGTCCGCCCGTTCTTCGACACGCTCAACTTGCTCGTCGAGCCCGTGTACGGGTCGATGTACTTCCCGGGCACCGCCCTGCTGCACGCCCCAGCGGCCCTTGTCGGGGTCCCTTACTGGGCGGTGTCGCTGGCTGTGGCGGCCGCGTCCGTCGGACTGCTTTACCGGCTCGTCGTCGACCTCGTCGACGGGGCGTACGCCCTGGCCGCCGCCGCGATGCTGGTCGGGCTGACGATGTTCCGGGCGACGTCGGTCATGCTCCTGTCGCAGACGCCGCTGCTGCTGATGGGGCTGTCGATGGTGTTCGCGTACCTGCGGTGGCGGCCGCGGCAGGACCCGCGGTGGGCGGCGGCCGTCGGGGCGCTCGCCGGGTGGGCCGGCATCACCCGTCCGGCCGACGCGTTGTTTTACGCCGTCCCGGTCGGGCTGGCGATGGCCCGGGACCTGTGGCGGCGGGACGCCGCGTCCGGGTTCGTCCCCGGCCCGGCCGACGGCGCCACCGGGTCGGCCGGCCCCACGGCCCCGCGGGCCGGCCGGCGGGCGTGGGTGCTTACCCTCGCCGGGCTCGTCGGCCCGGCCCTGCCGTTCCTGGGGCTCCAGGTCGTGCAGAACGTCGGCATGACCGGCCGCTGGTGGGAGTTCCCCGAGGCCCGATACGCCGACGAAACTTACCCCGCACCGATGCTCGGGTTCCACACGTACGACCTGGCGGCGTGGCGGCGGCCTGCCCTGCCGCAGAAGGCGCTGCTCAGCGAGTACATCGCCGACGCGTTCTACGCCCCCCACCGCCCGGCCGCGGTGCCCCGCACATGGTGGGAGGTCCGGATTCCGGAGACCCTCGGGTACGGCCTCGGCCACCCGCTGCTCGCCGCACTGGTGCCCGCCGGGCTGCTGGGGCTCACGACCCGCCCGCGGCGGGCGCTCGCCGCCGTCCTGCTGCTGTTCGTCGGGTTCTACGCGTTTTACGTCTTCTACATCCCGCACTACATGGTCGTCGTCGCCCCGGCCCTGATCCTGCTGGCGGTGCTCGGGGCCCGGGCGGTCGAGCGAGGC
>JAQGHJ010000381.1 GCA_028288905.1 Phycisphaerales bacterium
GAGCCGTGCGGCCGGCCGTCGGGGCCGACGCGGCCCCCGGCGTGCCGGCCGATGTGCGGGACGGCCAGGATAAGGCCCTCGCGTTCCTCAATTCCCTCAAGGGCAAGTCCGAGGCGGACGTCGTCCAGTTGCTCGGGCCGCCGGCCGAGCGGGGGACTTGGAAGTTCCGCGACCGGGACCAGCCGAAGCTCAGGTACGACGTGGCGAAGAAGTCGCGGCTGTCGCTGTACTTCTTCAACGGCCACGTCGTGAACGCCGACTTCCAGCTCATGTCCGAGTGAGCCGGCCGCGGCCACTTGAGGTACCCGATGATCGTACGGCCGATGCCCGTCCGCCCGCTCGTCGCCGGGGCCGGCCCCGTCGGCTTGGCCGCCGCCCTGTTCCTGACCCGGGGCGGCACGCCCGTGCGGCTGATCGATCGGGCGGCGGCCCGGTCGCCGTGGTCCAAGGCGCTGGCGGTCAACCCGCGGACGCTGGAACTGCTGGAGCCGACCGGCGTCACCGCCCGGATGCTCGAACTGGGGCTGAAGGTCCGCGGCGGGCGGTTCTGGCGCGGCGGCCGGGCGGTCGCCGACGTGTCGTTCGAGGGCGTGCGGCACCGGTACCCGTACCTGCTGGCGCTGTCTCAGGGGGTGACCGAGCGGCTGCTGGAGGACGCGCTCGTCGCGGCCGGCGGGGCGGTCGAGCGGGGGACGGAACTGGTCGCCTGCCGGAACGCGGGCGACGGCGTCGAGGCAGAACTCCGCCCGTCGGCCGGCGGCGGCGGAGACGCCGGCGGCGGGGCGGTCGAGCGGGTCGCCTCCCCGTGGTTGCTGGCGGCCGACGGGGCGCACAGCGTCGCCCGGCACGCGCTCGGCGTCGGGTTCGACGGCAGCGCGTTCGACCGCCCGTGGCACCTGGCGGACGTGCCGCTGGACACGCCGCTGGCCGAGGACCGGGCTCACATCTTCTTCCTCGACGACGGGTTCCTGTTCTGTCTGCGGGTCGTCGGCGACGCGGTGGCAAGGGCCGCACCGGCCGCGGGAGCAAAGCCGGCGGTCGGCCCGGTCTGGCGCGTCATGGGGAACGTGGCGGACCCCGCCGCCCGCCTGCCGGTCGGCCGCGCGACCGGTCCGGCCGTCTGGGCGTCGACCTTCCGCATCGCTCATCGCGTCGCCGACCGGCTGCGGGTCGGTCGCGTCTACCTCGCTGGCGACGCCGCCCACGTCCACTCGCCGGTCGGGGCGCGGGGGATGAACCTCGGCGTCGAGGACGCCTGGACGTTCGCCCGACTTGCCCTCGCCGGGGCGGCCGACCGGTACGACGACCTCCGCCGCCCCGTCGACCGCCGCGTCGTGAAGCGGGTCGAGTTGATCAGCCGGATCGCCCGCGGCGAGGGCGTGTCCGCCCGGCTGGTCCGCCGGTTCGCCCTGCCCCGCGCCGCCCGCGTCCCGGCCGTGCGAAGCCGCATCGTCGCCACGCTGGCGGGGCTGGACCACGCCGTGCCGGACGTGTGACGGACCGGCGTACGTCGTGCGGATACCCGGCGGCGGCTGGAAGGCCTCGACGGAGCCAACGCGTCTGAGATGCGTCGGTCGGCTTCGGGTGGCATGGGCGAACACGATGTTTGCCCATGCCACCCGGACGCGGACCTACGCCTTCAATCCGTCCTAAGCCGCGTCGTCCGCGTCCGGCGGGCCGGGCGGGACTTAGCCCGCCGGCGGCAGGTGCGGGTCGAAGTAGTGGTCGAGCGCGAGGTAGAACGCCATCGCGTACCGGACGAACAGCAGCCCGACCGCGGCCGTCGGCACGGCCGCTCCCACGATCGACCACACCAGGCTTCCGGTCGCCGCCAGCAGCCCGAACCCCAGCCCCAGCCCGACCAGCGCCACCACCCCGTACTGCACGCCCCAGACGGCCATCAGGAAGTACCCGTCCTCCCGCTCGTACGCGTACCCGCACCGCGGGCACCCGTCGAGCGGGGTGAACCAGTCGTAGAGGCTGCGGGTGCGGCGGAGCGGGCGGAACACCGGGGACACGCCGCACTCCGGGCACCGGAGTCGAATCGCCCGCCAGGTGAACAGGGCGGCGCTGGGCCGGGGGGCGAACGCGGGCGGACGGCGGCGGGGCGGCCGGGGGTCGTCGGTCGGGCTCGGGGGGAGGCTGGAGGTCACGCGGCTCCGGACGGTTGGGCAGGACCGACGCCGGCTGACGGGTCGGGGTCGCCCCGCGGCCGAATCATACGCCGGGCGGCCACGGCCCGGGCGCGAGCCGGCGTCGGGGGCCGAGGTGCGAGGGTTAGGGACGCGGCGGCGGCCCGCATCCGCGTTTCGGCGACCGACACCGGCAACGGCGGCTCCCCCGGTGCCGGCAGATGCTCTGGCCGCCGCGGCAGTGCTTCTCGTAGGTCGCGTAAAGGCCAATTAACCCGTTGCTGATGTGGACGGCACCCGTATGGTGCTGCCGTCCGCCGCGTCGCCGGGCGACGGACCTGCGGGGAACGGCTCGCGGCCGCCGGGCCACGCCAAACTCACCGCCGCGGCCGGCCCAGGCGCGTGCGTGTCCGTCAGGGGTGTG